>NZ_BADV01000009.1:0-19027 GCF_000238895.1 Pseudoalteromonas sp. BSi20429
TGACTGTTTGCTTATTTGCCATAGAGGACATTATTACACCTGAACAAAGCCCTGAAACTACAGCAGCAATCTGCCATTCGATTTCACCTGAAAAAATCATGGGTAAGCTACAGATAACACCTGCACTAACGTAATGAACTCGATTTAATAAATTAAATTTTTTCATTACTATAAGAACGCTACCGCCTAAAATCAGCATATAAAAGGCTACAAAAAGACTTGTTATACCAATAAGTGAAACCAAATTAGGCAACTCTATTAAAGTGAAATCTATTCCATCCCACTGAAACGCAGTTACCTGAATAAATGTGACACTTAACCAGCAGATAATCGCCGAAATAAAGAGTTTCACCAAAGTCACCTAACAATTTTGTCTACGACATTTGTCGTTTTATAAACCGACAAATATCCATATATTACAGTGCATTTATCTTAACCATCAAATAAACACCTGTAAACAATTAGTTAACTGGAAATTATTTTTAATCAATGCACAAATACACCGAAATGGTGGAGATCAGTAATATTGGACAAAACAACAAGCACTGTCTATATATACAGTTAACTTTTACTAGAGATTCATATCATGAAATCATCTTTTTTAACTATGATAGCCGAACAAATGTATCTAAAGCGTTATACTAAAAGTACTATTAAAGCGTATTTATACTGGATAGCTTCGTTTATTCGATTTAACTCTATGAGGCACCCAACAACGATGGGAGATAATGAGGTCGAACTTTTTTTAGCTTTTTTAAACTCGTTTAGTCAACCAACAAAATGTTGCTCCTAACACTCAAACACAAGCCTTAAATGCGTTGAGCTTTTTATTTAAAGAAGTGATTAAAAAGCCACTCTCATTAGGTTTTATTAAGAGCAAACGAGCAACTAATTTCACAACAAATTTCCAACGCCGTTATCAGTCCTTTTCAAGATTATAAATCTCCCCGATTTAAAACAAAAAAGCACAGCCCACAAGCGCCATGCTTTTTAAATCAATCTTAATCCCGCTTGTTTTACAAACGAATACCGCCATCTATTTCAACCACGCGGCCGGTAAAAAAGTCGTTTTCGATTATGTATTGTGCGGTATGGGCAATTTCGTCGCTTTCGCCTAAGCGCCCTACTGGCGTTACTGCAAGCATACGTTGTTTGGCTTCGGGCTTCATGGCGTCGGTCATGGCGGTGCTTATTACACCTGGTGCAATAGCGCCTACGCGTATACCAAATCGACCAAGTTCTTTAGCCCATGTGGTGGTAAGTGCCACTACGCCTGCTTTTGATGCTGCGTAGTTTGTTTGGCCTATGTTACCTGCGCGCGCTACGCTCGACATATTAACTATAACGCCGCCTTTGCCTGATTCAATCATGTGGCTTGCAGCTTCCCGCCCTGCTAAAAATACACCGGTCAGGTTTACATCAATCACTGATTGAAATTGCTCAAGAGACATTTTTTTAACGACTTTGCCGTCTTTAGCCTTTATAAACATGCCGTCGCGTAAAATACCGGCGTTATTTATAAGCACACCAATGTGGCCAAAATCGCTGTTAATGGTATTAAATACGTTTTCTACTTCGCTTTCATTTGTTACGTTTGCTGCATACCCTTTTATATTGCTAGTTACACCTTCAAGCTGCATTAGTTGCATAAGTTGCTCGCATGCGTTGTTTAATAAGTCTTGTGCCATATCTATTAATGCAATGTTTGCACCCATAAGTGCAAACTTTTGCGCCATTGCAAAGCCTAAACCTTGTGCGCCACCGGTTATTACTACCGTGTTATTTTTAATTTCCACGCGTTGCTCCTACTTAGAAAACAGTTTAAAAATGGCACTAAAGTCATCACTACCCGCACCTTGGTGTTGTAGCATAGTGTATAAATTTTTAGCCATTGAACCCATAGGGGTTGATGAATTACTTTGCTGCGCGGCTTCCATGGCAAGGCCTAAATCTTTAGCCATTAAATCGACCATAAAGCCAGGTTTGTAATCGTTACTTGCTGGGGCTGTATCCATTACACCTGGGCAAGGGTTGTAAAGTTCAAGCGTCCAGTTACGGCCCGAACTTGCGGTCATAATGTCGCTAAGTACTTTAGGATCGAGACCGTTATTAATACCCATTTGCAGTGCTTCACTGGTGCCTGCCATTAAAATACTAAGTAGCATGTTATTACATATTTTTGCTACTTGCCCTGCGCCAATATCGCCTGCATGAAATATGTTTTTACCCATATCACTCAGCACTGTATTTGCTTTATCGAACGCGGCTTTTTCGCCGCCTACAATAAAAGTAAGTGTACCTGCAGTTGCGCCTGCAACGCCGCCCGATACCGGTGCATCTACAAAGCTTATGCCTTGTTTGCCAAGTGCGCTGCCTACAGTGCGTGCTGATTCTGCATCTATTGTTGAGCAATCAATTACTAATGTATTTTTGCTTAGCACATTAATTAAACCGCTGTCGTCGTTATTACCCAAATACAGCGATTTAACATGCTTGCCTGCAGGTAACATACTAATAAGTACGTCAGCATTGGTTGCGCACTGCTTTGCATCAACTGCGGCTTTTGCGCCTTTGCTTGCAAGTTCATTTACGACCGACTGGTTTAAATCGAACACACTCACAGTATGTCCAGCTTTAATTAAGTTAGCCGCCATTGGGCCGCCCATATTACCTAAGCCGATAAAACCGATATTGAGTTTAGTCATCGTCTTTCCTTTATTTGTGTATTGGCGTGTCTAAGCCATCGAGTGGATGGTTTTCGCCAAAGCGATTAGCAAAAAAGCTGTCGATTATTGTTTGTGGGACATCACTTAGTGTTTTGTATTGCCAATTAGGCGCGCCGTCTTTATCTATTAATAACGCTCTTACGCCTTCTTGAAACTCACCTACTTCGCCAGCACGAACCGACATACCCAGCTCCATTTTAAAACACGTTAATAAGCTTTTGCCTTTACTTGTTTTTAATTGCTCACTTACGAGTGCGCAGCTTAGTGGGCATCCCTGTTTTAGTGACTTTTGGGCGCGTTGTAGCCATTTATCGTCAGTGGTTAGCCCTAAAATATAATCAACTTGCTCCTGCAAAGTTGTAAACTCACCCAGCTTTTGAATCGTTTTGAGATTAGCTTTTACATTGCCTTTTGGCATACGCGCCGACTGGTTGTCTAAACCGGTGAGTAAATCGGTTAAACGCTCATGATTTAAGCTTGCGGTTTTGCCCCATTTAGCTGCTAAAATTTGCGCAAGCATGGAATCATATTTAGTGCTGTCGATAAAGTGATCGGCAAGCGATACAAAACGCGCGTCGTCACAGTTAATTGATGCCGACGTTAGCCCTAAAAATAACCCAACACTTTGTGGCATTTTATGTAAAAAGTAACTGCCGCCTACATCAGGGTATAAACCTATGGTTTGCTCTGGCATGGCAATGCGTGATGTTTCCGTTACAACGCGGTGGCTAGCACCGGCCATTAGCCCTAAACCGCCGCCCATTACTATGCCGTTACCCCAAACGAGGATAGGTTTATCAAAGGTATGAATAAGGTAATCAAGCTTGTACTCTAGCGTAAAAAATTCTTCAACTAGGCTTGTTGGTTTACCTTGCGCCATTGCATGATGAAGGCTTACAACATCGCCGCCTGCACAAAATGCTTTATCGCCTGCCCCTTTTAACAACACCATTGCAATAGCATCATCGTCATTCCAAGCTCGCAATTGCGGTTCAAGTAATTTGATCATCTCAAAATTAAGTGCATTTAAGGCTTTTGGCGCATTGAGTGTAATAAGCCCAATTAAACTGCCATTTTCTGCGGTTGCGGTTTCAAATATCACGGGCTCATCGGCGCTATTTAATGATGTTAAAGCACTCATTAGCCGTTTACCCAGTTAGCGCGGCGTTTTTCTAAAAAGGCATTTACGCCCTCTTGTTGATCTTCGGTATCAAATAAACCAACAAATAACTCGCGCTCAAGAGGCAATACACTTGCCATTGGTTGATGGCGCCCTTTTTGAATCAATGTTTTACACGCAGCGACTGAGGTAGGGCTTTGCTCGCTTACTTGATTAGCTAGTTTTAATGCTGCCGCAAAGCTTTCGCCCTGCGGTACTACTTCTTCTACTAAGCCAATTTGCAGGGCTTTATCGGCTTTTAAGCGCTCGCCGCATAAAATCATGCGTTTTGCCCAGCCTTCGCCTACAAGCCATGCTAAATTTTGTGTGCCACCAGCACAGGGTAATAAACCTACTTTAGCTTCGGGGAGCGCCATTTGTGCTTGCTCTTCCGCTATACGTACGTCGCACGCAAGTGCCACCTCTAAACCGCCGCCCATTGCATAGCCGTTTATGGCAGCAACCGACACGCCTCTAAAATTAGTAAGCGCTTCAAATGCTTCACCAAATACACGCGATATATCGGCGGCTACGCCTTTATCGCCACATGCAAATACGTTTAGATCGGCACCCGCGCTAAAAAACTTCTCGCCTTCGCCAGTCAGTACTAATGCATAAATATTTTTATTATTATTAAGCTCATTAACGGTATTTTTTAAATCAACTAAGGTGTCTTTTGTCCAGGTGTTTGCTGGCGGATTAGACATCGTTAAAATAGCAACATGACCTTCGATTGTAAGTTCAATACTCGGATTAGATTTAGATTCTGACATACATTGCTCCTTATAAAACGTCGTTTGCAGACTCAGCTAAAATACGGCGCGCAATTATTACACGCATAATCTCGTTAGTGCCTTCTAAAATTTGATGAACGCGTACATCACGTACATGGCGCTCAAGCGGGTATTCTTTTATGTAACCGTAACCACCATGAATTTGCAGTGCGTCGTTACACACGGTAAAGCCAACATCGGTAGCAAAACGTTTAGCCATGGCGCAGTAAGTGGTTTTTTCAACGTCGTTATTATCAAGTTTAAATGCAGCAAGCCTAACCATTTGGCGCGCAGCTACAAGCTCGGTGTTCATATCGGCAATTTTAAATTGCAATGCTTGAAACGCAGCCAATGGTTTACCAAATTGGGTGCGTTCTTTTAAATATTCACGGGCGGTATTAAGCGCCGCTTGCGCTGTACCAATTGAACATGTGGCAATGTTAATTCGACCGCCATCAAGACCTTGCATCGCAAATTTAAAGCCTTCGCCCTCTGCGCCTAATAAGTTATGTGCAGGAATGCGTACATCTTCAAAGCTGATTAGGCGTGTTGGTTGTGCATTCCAACCCATTTTTTCTTCTGCTTTGCCGTATTCAACGCCTTTTGCGTCGGCAGGCACTACAAATGCCGAAATACCCGCAGCACCTTCGCCGCCTGTACGTGCCATTACAACTAATACTTCGGTTTCGCCCGCGCCCGATATAAACATTTTTGAGCCGTTAATAACGTACTCATCACCCTCAAGCACGGCTTTTGTTTTAAGTGATGCGGCGTCTGAACCCGACCCTGGCTCTGTCAAACAATAAGAGGCAAGTAACTCGCCCATTACCAATTGCTCTACGTATTTGTCTTTAACTGCATCGGTACCAAAACTTGCTACCATCCAGGTAGCCATATTATGAATGGTTAACATGGCCGTTGTTGCGGTACAGCCCATAGCAAGCTGCTCAAAAATAATGCTCGAATCTAAACGAGATAAACCAAGGCCGCCCGCTTCCTCTGGCGTGTATAAACCACAAAAACCAAGCTCGCCTGCTGCTTTAATCGTGTCTTTAGGAAAAATATGTTCGCGATCCCACTTTGCTGCATAGGGGGCAAGTTCTGACTCGGCAAATTGGCGTGCAGTTTGCGCAAAGGCTTGTTGATCTTCAGATAAGTTAAAGTCCATGTTAGACCTCTTTAATTGTGTAAGTTGTGTTGTTAGTGTTTCCCGTCACGGGAGTAGTTTGTGACGAGCGGCGAAGGCTTATGTGTGTTGTGTGTGAAGTAGCCTTCGCGCCCATCTTTTTTATTAATTATTCTTTTATTTACTCATTTTTTAATTACGATTATTTTAAGTTAATGCTCATATTTGGACCCGACGCAATGTCGTCTTCAAACCAACGTGAGGTAATCGTTTTAGTTTCTGTGTAAAAACGAATACCTTGTTTACCGTAAGTGTGTGTATCGCCGTAAAACGAGCCTTTCCAACCAGTGAACGAAAAGAACGGAAGTGGCACCGGAATTGGCACATTAATACCTACTTGGCCTACTTCAATTTCGTGTTGGAATTTACGAGCCACTGCGCCGCTTGACGTAAATAACGAGGTGCCGTTACCGTAAGGGCTGTCGTTAATAAGTGCGATTGCCTCTTCAAGCGTGTCTACAAACATACACGCTAGTACTGGGCCGAATATTTCTTCTTTGTATAAATCCATCTCTTTGGTTACATCGGTAAATAACGTTGGGCCAACCCAGTTACCTTGCTCATACCCTTCAACCGTAAAGTCAGAACCATCAATTAAACAGGTAGCGCCTTGCTCTTTACCACCGGCAATGAGTGATAAAATACGTGCTTTTGCTGCTTTTGATGTTTGTGGACCGTATGCCGCGTTTGCATCATCCCACACGCCTGGGCGTACATTTTCAAAGCCTGCTTTAATTTCATCTACCCACTGACTTGCTTGACCTACAAATACAGCAACCGAAATACCCATACAACGTTGACCAGCAGCACCTACTGATGCGCCTACTAGGTTGTTTACAACATGCGATTTACTTGCATCAGGCATAATAACCATGTGGTTTTTAGCACCAACACACGCTTGCACACGTTTAAGGTTTTGCGTGCCTTTAGAATAAATATAAGCACCTACACCACACGAGCCAACAAACGAAATAGCACGCACTGCTTTATCTTCTAATAGGCGGTCTACTTGTGGTTTTGTACCGTGAACAACTTGTAATACGCCTTTTGGTGCGCCGGCTTCAATAAATAGCTCTGCTAAACGCATTGGTGTAAGTGGATCTTGCTCAGACGGTTTTAAAATAAAGGTGTTACCACACACAATAGCCAGCGGGAACATCCAAAGTGGGATCATTGCAGGGAAGTTAAATGGTGTTACGCCCGCACACACGCCAAGTGGCTGCATGTAAGAATACGTATCGATTTTACGCGCTACGTTTTCCATTGTTTCACCCATCATTAATGATGGCGCGTTAGCGGCTTGTTCTACTACTTCAATACCACGCCAAACATCGCCTTTTGCATCTTCAAACGTTTTACCCAATTCGTGGCAAATAATGGTAGCAAGCTCATCGTGATGTTCTTTTAATAGCGCAGCGTACTTCATCATAATACGAGCACGTTCAGTAATGGGTATGTCTTTCCATGTTTTAAACGTCTCAGAGGCTGAGGCAATTGCCGCGCCCATTTCTGACTCGGTGGTACATGGCACTTGTGCAAGTACTTCTTGAGTTGCTGGGTTTATAACATCGATAAGCTCTTTAGACGCTGATTGAATAAATTCGCCATTAATAAGTAGTGGTACTTGGTGCATGATTAAATCCTAGTGTGTGAGTTGTGTGTTCTCTTTTAAAATTGGTAGCGCCGCTTTGTTAGTATTATTAGTGCAGCGCTTTTATAGTTATTCGTATAGCTTTCTTATAACTGCTTAATACCTAGTTAATACGCTTCTACGGCCATAGCAACCGCTTCACCGCCACCAATACATAAAGACGCAATGCCTTTTTTAAGGCCTCGGTTTTTAAGGGCATGAATAAGCGTTACTAAAATACGCGCGCCGCTTGCACCAATTGGGTGGCCAAGTGCACATGCACCGCCGTTAACGTTTACTTTGCTTTCATCAAGTTTTAACTCGTTAATAGCCAGCATGGTTACCATGGCAAATGCTTCGTTAATTTCCCAAAGGTCAACGTCGTTTACAGCCCAGCCTGCTTTTTCAAGCACGCTGCTTATTGCACCTACTGGCGCTACTGTAAATTCACTTGGTTTTTGAGAGTGAGTACTGTGCGCTACAATTTTACAAAGCGGTGTTAAACCCTGCTCTTTTGCTTTTGATTCGCTCATTAATATAAGCGCTGCGCCACCGTCTGAAATTGACGATGAATTAGCGGCTGTAATGGTGCCGTCTTTTTTAAAGGCTGCACGTAGGCTTGGAATTTTTTCTGGGCGGGCGTTACCTGGTTGCTCGTCAATCGAAACTGTTACATCGCCTTTGCGTGTTTGCATTGTGTGCGGGGCAACTTCGTTATCAAAACTGCCATTTTGTATTGCTGCTTTAGCTTTACTTAATGAGCCTAATGCAAACGCATCCATTTGCTCGCGGCCAATGCCGTATTCGTCGGCGGTGTCTTGTGCAAAACAACCCATAGCTTTGTTGTCGTAAGCATCTTCAAGGCCGTCGCTCATCATGTGATCTTTTATTTCGCCGTGACCCATACGCATTCCGCCACGCGCTTTTGGAATAAAGTATGGTGCATTTGTCATGCTTTCCATGCCACCAGCAATAGCAGATTGAATAGAGCCGGCTTTAATTAAATCGTTTGCAAGCATGGCTGCTTTTAAACCAGATCCGCACACTTTATTAATTGTTGTAGCGCCAGTGCTAAGTGCAAGCCCTGCTTTTAACATTGCTTGGCGTGCAGGCGCTTGCCCAAGGCCCGCTGGTAATACACAACCCATAATTACTTCATCTATAGCGTTATTAGCTAAACCAGTTTGTGCAAGTGCGCTGGCAATGGCGGTAGCGCCAAGCTCGGTAGACTGCGCATCACTTAACGCTCCCATAAATCCACCCATTGGGGTGCGTTTTGCTGCTACAATTACCACTGATTCTAAAGTCATAACTAACTCCGTTGTAATTTAATGCAAATAATTGTTAGTATATTTGCTCTATTAATTTAGTATTCATTTATTATTTAACACCCATACACAATACTAACGTTTACGCCAACGTCAACTAAAAACAGCTTAATTTTTAGTTTTATAAGTGTAAGCATTATTTTCCAGCTGTTAGGCCACACTGAGGAAATAAAATTAACCTACTGAAAATTAATAAAATAAGTTAACTCTTCGCGCCAACACTCCTTTATAAATAGTTTCAAAACACACCAAGCTTTACCTTTACGTAAACTTCACTTATATTGGAGTTATTCGAATGAGGTAAATACAATTATGAAACCAGATAATCAAACAAACTTTGCAAGCTCAGCCAAAATGCCGGCTAGTAATGAACAAACATTTAGCATTAGCGAACTCGCTAAAGAATTTGACATTACAACCCGCTCTATTCGCTTTTACGAAGATCAAGGGTTAATAACCCCAGAGCGTAATGGTCAAACACGTATTTATTCAAAACGCGACAAAGTGCGTTTAAAACTAATATTACGTGGTAAACGATTGGGCTTTACGCTTGCTGAAACAGGCCGTTTGTTTGAACTGTACGACGCTGATAAGTCGAGTGCTAAGCAGCTGGTTACCATGCTTGATTTAATTGCCGATAAAAAGTCTGACCTATCTCAACAAATGGACGACATTAAAGTTGTTCTTATGGAGTTGGTGACGGCCGAGCGCCGCTGCAGAGACACGCTTAATAAAATAGACGAGTAAGTTTATTTTAAAATAACAACACACTGACAACACACACGTCACACAGGAATGAATCATGAGCACTATTTCACTATATAAAGAAATGAACTTTGGCCTTGGCGAAACCGCCAATATGATCCGCGACCACGTAAATAGTTTTGCGAGTCAGGAGATTGCCCCGCTTGCTGAAAAAACTGATTTAGATAACGCTTTCCCAAATCAACTTTGGGCTCAAATGGGCGAAATGGGCGTACTGGGTATGACCGTATCTGAAGAACTTGGCGGCGCCGGTTTAGGTTACTTAGAACATGTTATTGCTATGGAAGAGATTAGCCGTGCCAGTGCCTCTATAGGTTTAAGCTATGGAGCACATTCAAACCTGTGTGTTAATCAAATTAACCGTAACGGTACACAAGCTCAAAAAGAAAAATACTTACCTAAGCTTATTAGTGGTGAGCATATTGGTGCTCTTGCAATGAGCGAGCCTAATGCGGGCTCTGACGTTGTATCGATGAAACTTAAAGCCGAAAAAAAAGGCGATAAGTACATTTTAAATGGCAACAAAATGTGGATCACCAATGGCCCCGATGCACACACACTCGTTATTTACGCTAAAACAGATTTAAACGCCGGCGCTAAAGGCATTACCGCGTTTATTGTTGAGAGCAACTTTCCTGGTTTTTCTACGGCGCAAAAACTCGACAAACTGGGCATGCGTGGCTCAAACACCTGTGAGCTAGTATTTGAAAACTGTGAAGTACCCGAGGAAAACATTTTAGGTAACTTAAACGAAGGCGTTAAAGTACTTATGAGTGGCCTTGATTACGAACGCGTAGTGCTTGCAGCAGGCCCGCTTGGCATAATGCAAGCGTGTATGGATATAGTAGTACCGTACATTCATGAGCGTAAACAGTTTGACACTCCTATTGGTCAATTTCAGTTAATTCAGGGCAAAGTAGCCGACATGTATACACAAATGAATGCTGCGCGCTCATATGTGTATACGGTAGCTCGCTCTTGTGACCGTGGTGAAACAACCCGTAAAGATGCTGCCGGTGCCATTTTATATGCCGCAGAGCTTGCGACTAAGATGGCGCTTGATGCGATTCAAATTTTAGGCGGAAATGGCTACATAAACGAATACGCAACAGGCCGCCTGCTTCGTGATGCTAAATTATACGAAATTGGTGCAGGTACATCAGAAATACGCCGCATGCTTATTGGCCGCGAACTTTTCACTGAAAGCCGTTAAGGATTAAACCATGACGATTTTAAAATCGAGCGTTAATCCTCACGATCCAACGTTTGTTCAAAACCATAAAAACATGTCGGCGCTGGTGGATGATTTACGCAGTAAAGTAGCAACAATTAGCCAAGGCGGAGGCGCTGCATTAAAGGAGCGCCACGAAGGCCGTGGTAAATTATTTGTACGCGACCGTATAAGTACGTTAATTGACGAAGGCTCACCGTTTTTAGAAATATCGCAATTTGCTGCCTTTGGTGTGTACGAACAAGCAATACCGTGCGCCGGTGTTGTAGCCGGTATAGGCCGTGTTAAAGGCATTGAATGCATGATTATTGCAAACGATGCCACGGTTAAAGGCGGTACGTATTTTCCGCTTACCGTTAAAAAGCATTTACGCGCACAAGACATCGCAGAGCGCTGCCACTTACCGTGTATTTATCTTGTTGATTCGGGCGGTGCTAACTTGCCTGAGCAAGACGATGTATTTCCGGACAAGTTGCATTTTGGTCGTATTTTTTACAATCAAGCCCGTATGTCGGGTAAAGGAATTCCACAAATTGCCGTGGTAATGGGGTTATGTACCGCAGGTGGTGCGTACGTACCTGCTATGGCCGATGAAAGCATTATTGTAAAAGATCAAGGCACTATATTTTTAGCAGGTCCGCCGCTTGTAAAAGCAGCAACAGGCGAAGAAGTAACAGCCGAAGAACTAGGCGGTGCCGATGTGCACTGTAAAGTGTCGGGTGTTGCCGATCACTACGCTGAAAACGATGCTCATGCGCTTTCTATTGCGCGCCAATGTATAGAACGTATTAACTTCACACGTCCGACCGCCCCTCTTCTAGAGGATGTAAAACCACCTCGTTATGATATTAACGAGCTTTACGGCATTGTAGGCACCGATCTTAAAAAGCCGTTTGATGTACGCGAAGTAATAGCGCGCACTGTAGATGACTCATCATTTGATGAATTTAAACGCTATTTTGGTGAAACGTTAGTCACCGGTTTTGCCAGTATTTATGGCAATCCTGTTGGCATAGTGGCTAATAACGGTATTTTATTTAGTGAGTCGGCGCAAAAAGGCGCGCACTTTATTCAGCTGTGTGCTCAGCGCAATATTCCTTTAGTGTTTTTACAAAATATTACCGGCTTTATGGTGGGTAAAAAATACGAAGCCGAAGGCATTGCAAAGCACGGCGCTAAAATGGTGATGGCGGTTTCGTGTGCTGATGTGCCTAAATTTACAGTACTTATTGGCGGCTCTTACGGCGCAGGTAACTACGGAATGTGTGGCCGTGCATTTGAACCAACCATGATGTGGATGTGGCCTAATGCCCGTATTTCGGTAATGGGCGGCGAGCAAGCAGCGGGTGTAATGGCCCAAGTTAAACAAGATGGTTTAGCACGCAAAGGTCAAAGCATGAGCGAGCAAGAAGTCAGTGACTTTAAAAAGCCAATTATTGACCAGTACGAAGAGCAAGGTCATCCGTATTACGCCAGCGCACGCTTGTGGGATGACGGTATTATAGACCCTGCTGACACGCGTAATGTATTAGGTCTTGCGTTAACAGCTGCGAATAACGCACCAAAACGTGATTCGAAATTTGGCGTATTTAGAATGTAACCGGAGCGCAAAATGTCAGTAACACTACAAATAACAAAATCTAATGTGGCTGTACTTGTGTTAAGTCGCCCAGAAAAAAGAAACGCATTTAACAGCGAAGTAATACATGAGCTGATCCAGTGTATTGAACATGCAAATACGCTTGATATTCGTGCCCTGGTTTTAAAAACAGAGGGTAAACACTTTTCAGCAGGTGCCGATTTAGCCTGGATGAAGTCGATGGCGGATAACAGCTACGCAGATAACTTGGCTGATTCAATGCAATTAGCTAAATTAATGCAGGTATTAGCAAGATCCCTTCACCCTACAATTTGCGCTGTGCAAGGTGCTGCTTTTGGTGGTGCTCTGGGCTTAATAGCCTGTTGCGATATAGCCCTTAGTAAAGACGATGCGCAATTTTGTTTAAGCGAAGTAAAGCTTGGTCTTATTCCTGCTGTTATTAGCCCGTATGTAATTAAAGCCATTGGTGAGCGCGCTGCTCGCAGATACTTTTTAACGGCTGAAGTGTTTGATGCACACACTGCTAAACAACTTGGTTTAATTCATCAAGTAACCGGTAATTTAGACTGTGCCCTCGATAATATGTTGCAAACACTGATTGATAACGGACCTATTGCAGTAAAAGCCGCAAAAGCATTAATTAACGATGTAGCAAATAAAGAAATTACCGATGAACTCATTGAGCTTACTGCTGAGCGTATTGCAAAAATTCGCGTATCTGAAGAAGGTCAAGAAGGGCTAACTGCTTTTTTTGATAAACGCCCACCCGCTTGGCAACTGTAGGATTAATTATGAACACACAACGATTACAAAAAATACTGATTGCCAATCGTGGAGAAATTGCGTGTCGAGTGATGCGCAGCGCAAAACAAATGGGCTTAACCACGGTCGCGGTTTATTCTGATGCAGACAAACATGCCCAGCACGTAAAAATGGCTGACGAGGCTTACCATATTGGTGCCGCACCAAGTAAAGATTCGTATTTGGTGGCAGACAAAATTTTACAAGTTGCCAAAGACTGCGGCGCTGATTGTATTCACCCAGGCTATGGTTTTTTATCTGAGAACAGCGAATTTGCTAAAGCCTGCGAAGCTAATAACATTGCTTTTATAGGACCACCAGCAAGTAGCATTGAAGCAATGGGGTCTAAAACCCGCTCTAAAGAAATAATGGCAGCTGCTAATGTGCCATTAGTACCTGGTTATTATGGTGATAAACAAGACCCTGTTTTTTTACAAAGTGAAGCTGAAAAAATTGGCTACCCTGTACTAATTAAAGCCGCCTTTGGTGGCGGTGGTAAAGGCATGCGCGTTGTACAAAAAGCAAAAGACTTTATGAGCGCATTACAAGGTGCGCAACGTGAAGCCATTGCCGGTTTTGGTAACGATTTAGTATTGCTTGAGCGTTACGTAAACCAGCCTCGCCATGTAGAAGTGCAAGTATTTGCGGATAACCATGGCAACTGTGTTTATTTAGGCGATCGTGATTGTTCTTTGCAACGCCGTCATCAAAAAGTAATTGAAGAAGCCCCTGCTCCGGGTTTATCTGACGAGCTACGCAAAGAAATGGGCGAAGCAGCTGTACGTTGTGCACTGGCTATAAATTATAGAGGCGCAGGTACAGTTGAGTTTTTACTGTGTGGCGATGAATTTTTCTTTATGGAAATGAATACGCGCCTTCAAGTAGAGCACCCTGTGACCGAAATGGTTACCGGTGTAGATTTAGTTAATTGGCAAATTAATATTGCGGGTGGGCAAACACTGCCACTGACACAAAGTGATATTCAATTGCAGGGTCATAGCTTTGAAGCACGTATATACGCAGAAGATCCAGCTAACGACTTTATCCCGTGCTCGGGCACTATTGAAGCGCTATATACACCGCTTAACAGCGAATTTGTACGCATTGATACAGGCATTGCACAAGGCGACGAAATTAGCCCGTTTTACGATCCGATGATTGCAAAACTTATTGTGCACGACGACAATCGCGAACAAGCCTTGAGCCGCTTACAACACGCCCTTGAGCAATTTCATTTAGCGGGTTTTAGCACTAACATTGGCTTTTTACATAACTTAGCAAGCCACCCTACGTTTAAACAAGGTGCGCCAAGTACACACTTTATTGCAGAGCAAGGCGACTCGTTAGTTGCGGTTGATAAATCGTTATTACAAGCAAGCCAACTTATTGGTGCTTTTGCCTATTTAGAATCGTTAACTAACACCCAAAATGCGCCAAACAGTGCAAGCCCTTGGCAACAACTAAGCGGTTTCACACTCAATGCTCCGCAAGCAATTAAAATCCCTTTTGCTGATTTACAGCTAAGCGCTATAAAAACCACAGCGGGCTATAGTATTACGCATAACGAGCATGTATTTAACCTACAAGGCACATTAAATAGTGGTCTTTGCAGTGTATTTATTAACGGCGAAAAACATACCGCGCACGTAACTACGGTAAGTAATAATACTGTTGGCAATAATACCGTGAGCAATATTGTCACTGTTATGAATAAAGCACTGCAAACTAAGCTTGAACTAGTTGATAAACATTATATTAGTTCGCACGAAAGCGAAGCTCTGCCACTTGCCGCGCCACTTAATGGCACGGTAGTTAAGCACTTAATTGACATTGGTAGCACAATTACCAAAGGTGATGCGGTTGTTATTATTGAAGCCATGAAAATGGAATACACGCTTAACGCACCGCATGACGGCATTTTAAAAAGCTATTGTTTTGGTGAAGGTGAATTGGTAACGCATGGCGCTCTGCTTGCTATAGTAGAAGATACAACAGAGGAAGGTGCATAATGAGTGCCTTTCCAAGTAAAGTACGTATTGTTGAAGTTGGAGCGCGAGACGGCCTACAAAACGAAAAAACAGTAAGCACAGCCGATAAAGTAGCACTTATTAACGCCCTAAGTGCTGCAGGTTTAAAAGATATTGAAGCTGGCGCGTTTGTCTCCCCTAAATGGGTGCCGCAAATGGCAGACTCAGCTGATGTAATATCAGCCCTTAATTTACCCGATGTAAATTTAAGTGCCCTTACACCTAACTTAAAAGGTGCACAAGCAGCGCATGCTGTTGGCATTAAAGAGTTTGCTATATTTACCGCTGCGAGTGAGTCGTTTTGTCAAAAAAACATAAATTGCTCAATAGATGAAAGTATTGAACGTTTTAGCGTAGTAATGGCGTTTGCTAAAGCGAATAATATCCGCGTACGTGGTTATGTAAGCTGTGTGCTAGGTTGCCCTTATGAGGGTGAAATTGACCCACAAGCAGTACTGAGTGTATCGCAAAAGCTGTTAGATTTAGGGTGTTACGAAGTAAGCCTTGGCGATACCATTGGTGTTGGCACCGCTAAAAAAGTAACGCAATTAATCGAGTTACTTTTAACGCACATTGATAAAACCAAGCTGGCCGTGCATTTTCATGATACTTACGGTCAAGCGCTTACAAATATTTACGCAGCCTTAAGCCTAGGTATAGCAACGGTTGACGCGGCAGTTGCAGGCCTTGGTGGCTGTCCTTATGCTAAGGGTGCGTCAGGAAATGTTGCCACCGAAGATGTAGTTTACTTGCTCCAAGGGCTTGGCATTGAGCACGGAATTGATTTACAAAGGTTAAGTGACGCTGGATGGGAGATAACCAAAGCACTTGGTAAGCAACCTGTGAGCAAAGTATCTGTGGCACTACACACAAAATAACCTGAGCTCTGGATAATAAATCTATCTCGAGCAGCTATTTTCAGCACTAACTACGTTGAATTTACTTGCAATAGGCCAGCTATTGACGCGTAAATTCGCCTTGTTTTCACTGAAAATCTCTGGCTAGAGAAAATAAATTTAAATATCACCCTGATTCATATGTTAGTAAATCTATTAACCAGAGTTCAGGTTAAATAGCTATCTTATGAAATGATGATTCAAGATAGTTAACAACAAATAGCACACAATGAGGAGAGACTCATGGCCGGTTTTGATAAGGTAGTTTATAGCTACGAAGCTGCAATGGAAGGATTAAAAGACGGCGATACCATTATTGCCGGTGGTTTTGGTTTATGTGGTATTCCTGAGGGCTTAATTAAACAAATTAAGCACATGCAAACAAAAAACTTAACTGTAGTATCTAATAACTGTGGTGTTGATGACTTTGGTTTGGGTATTTTATTACAAGACAAACAAATTAAAAAAGTAATTGCCTCGTACGTTGGCGAAAACGCCCTATTTGAGCAGCAGTTATTAAGTGGTGAAATTGACGTAGAGCTTACACCTCAAGGCACTCTTGCTGAAAAAATGCGAGCTGGCGGCGCGGGTATACCTGCGTTTTACACCGCTACCGGTTACGGTACTCCTGTGGCTGAGGGTAAAGACGTAAAAGAATTTAATGGTCGTCCGTATATTTTAGAAGAGTCTATAACAGGTGAGTTTGCCATAGTAAAAGCATGGAAAGCCGATCGATACGGTAATTTAGTATTTAGACACACCGCCATGAACTTTAATCCAATGGCAGCAACGGCTGGTAAAATTACCGTTGCCGAAGTAGAAGAAATTGTAGAGCCGGGCGAGCTTGAACCAAGCCAAATTCATACCCCAGGTATTTTTGTAAATCGCGTTATTAAAGGCAACTTTGAAAAACGCATTGAACGTGTAACAACACGAGATTAAGCAGGAGCATAATTATGGCATTATCACGTGAACAAGTTGCAATGCGCGTTGCACAAGAACTTCAAGACGGTTACTACGTAAATTTGGGCATAGGAATTCCGACACTCGTCGCAAACTATGTACCGGATGATATTGAAGTTATGTTACAGTCCGAAAATGGCCTTTTAGGCATGGGCCCGTACCCTACTAAAGCAGAGCTAGATGCCGATATGATTAACGCGGGTAAAGAAACCGTGACAGCAGCTAAAGGTGCAGCCATATTTAATAGTGCAGATAGTTTTGCCATGATACGGGGTGGTCATGTAGACTTAACTGTTCTGGGTGCATTTGAAGTTGACCAGAACGGCAACATCGCATCGTGGATGATCCCTAAAAAGCTGATTAAAGGCATGGGTGGCGCGATGGATTTAGTCGCTGGCGCGAAAAATATTATTGTTACTATGACCCATGCAAGTAAGCATGGTGACTCTAAACTATTAGAAGCCTGCTCTTTACCGCTTACTGGCGTTAATTGCGTTAAAAAAATAGTGACAGATTTAGCCGTACTAGAAGTTAAAGACGGCGCATTTCATTTATTAGAACGCGCTCCGGGCGTAACTGTTGATGAAATCATTAGTAAAACAGCAGGTAAATTACTTGTTGACGGTGAAGTACCAGAAATGGTTTTTTAGTAACTTTTAATAAGTTAACTTAAAATAACGCTTTACCCTGTACCGACCTCATTCCCAGTGCCAATGGCGCTGAGTTACCCAAAATCCCTCTCACGAGGGATTTTTTTTATCTTTTGCCATTATTTTTACCGTCATTCATACATCTGTAGTAAATTTTATCTATAATACAAATATAAATTAAATGTAAGCGCTTAGATTCTTTGCACTATTTTGTGGATAGTCTGCACCTTTTTTGTGAACTAGCGTTAAATTTATTTTTAACCTACTGATATTTATATATTAAATAGTTGGTTCAAATTTTGCCTAAGTAAGGCGTCTCAATAAATTAAATAATTCTGGAAAACATGCAAACTCCTATTCGTGGCCTTCGCTCTTTTTGCTTTGCCGCAAGAAGCCTAAGTTTTAAGCATGCAGCTAATGAGCTGTACTTAACGCCGTCTGCGGTAAGTCATCAAATAAAACAACTTGAAGAACAACTTGGTATTGAACTTTTTCAACGTAAAACGCGTTCAATTAGCTTAACCACAGCGGGTAAAAACTTTTTTGATGCAGTGTCTCCTATCATCACAATGTTAGAGGGCACCATTAACGAGTTTAGTCAGATGCAGCAAAATACAAATTTGACAATTACGTTGCCTGAGTTTTTTGCCAGCGAGCTACTCATGCCTAAATTAAGTGAGTGGACGTCAGAGCACCCTAATATAAACCTGCAAATGGACACGCTTAAAACACGCAAAGAGTTAACGCGTCATAGCGATTTATCTATTGTATTGTCCTCTGGTAAACCTACAGAAGGATTAGCAACAGAGTTGTTTAACCTTGAATATATTCCTGCATGTAATAAAAAATTGCTCGATCAATGGAGGGACGATCATCGTCAAGCGCTTAACCAAGTTCCGCTGATCCTCCACAAAGCGCGCCCTTGGGCATGGCACCAGTGGGCCGAAAAAGCGGGTATTGATGACTTTTCTCCTTCGCAGATTATTCAAATAGATAGCATGTTTGGTGTAGCGCGTGCAGCGCAGCAAGGCATGGGCATTGCGCTTATTCCACTGCCTATTAGTCAAAGCTGGTTAGATGAGCAATGGCTTTATAAATTATTCGAGCAGCCTTTAACAACTAAAGATAAATACTATTTAGTGCAGCACGAATCAAGCGCGCCTAATCACCCGCTTGATTTATTTGCGAAGTGGGTTGTAAATACGTTTAGAAAAATCCAAGAATAATCCCCTATTAGACGAGTTCATTAATAGAACCCACTCTGTGTTGTATTACTGAACTCGTCTAATACC
>NZ_BADV01000008.1:0-38715 GCF_000238895.1 Pseudoalteromonas sp. BSi20429
AAAATCAACAAGGACTAAAAACAGCGGGCTGTTCGTTCCGCTCCATTTTAGCCCACTATTTTTAGCCTGTTATTTAGGCGTTATATGCCTTGGCAAAGTCTGAATTCATCATCTACGAGAGATTATTGTTTGACTATTTATATTCCACCCAATATTAAAGTTGTTGTTGAAGGGGATTCTGGTGAAGTCCGACACTCTCAATCTTTATCAGAGTTTCTTAAAAAACCATCAATTAATCTTCAAACAGCCGCTTATGGTAATACGCTTTTGGATGTACTGATTGAAGAGTCATACATTTCTGAGGATTTGGTATTAAAGCAAATTTTAACGGGTAATGCTCATGCTGATGCAACGAGATTAATTGGTTGTATTGCAGAGTCTTTAATCGTTAACTTATGCAATGAATACCCAGAAGTTAACAGAACTCTTGGTATGTATGCACGATTTGGTGCTAGATCACATAAAAAAACTTGATGATTATGTTGCTGTAGCTACAGGGTCAATGAGAACTAAAAATAAGTATAGGCAACATTACAACCCAAGTGATACACAGAGAGATATAATTTGGGTTGAAAAAGACAATACGCAAAACCAATTATTATGCATAAGCTCCGATAATAATGTATCTGCAAAGCCCGCTGGGCTGCAAGTGAAAGCAAGCCATGATGGTTTGAGCTATGTGTTGCCTTCAATTCAAAACTATCATTACCCAATTTTATACTTTGATCTAAATAATGATTGGGGCGCTGTAAATAAGGCTGTTATGAATAATCATCCAGAAAGCACTCTTATTAACCCAGATGAGATACAACATGAGATTAAGCATATCCTTAAAGGCTACTTTGATATTATTGTATCTGTAATCCGTGGTGAAATAACTATCGAGCAAGTTATTCAAGATGCCAAGTATGATGGTGATTCTGTATTGAGTACAGGGATTGACGTTGCAGAAGTGACTAGAGAGTCAAAGCTAATTTTACCATCGTATTTAATCAGGTAAAAGCAACTAACAAGGCGTTTAAACGGAACTAAAACAGTTGGTTAGGCTCCGCTTCGCTCCACATTATAACCAACAATTTTAGTCCGCTTAACGCGGCGTTATGTTTCTTTAATTGTAGAGTTGTATTTATGGATATAAATGAAATTACGTTAGCTGTTCATGACTTTAAAAATACAGTCCAAGATATTGAACTACAAAGATTAGGACATGAGTTTAGAAAGTTTAAACGCTTTCCTCAAGCGTGCTGTGTTATGACTAGCCATTTATTATCTCGTTTTCTTATAAGAAAATTTCCTCTTCATAGTTTCAAAATAGTTAATGGAGAACCTAATGGCTTTTCACATTATTGGATCGAAAGCAACGGGAAAGTAATAGATATTACTATGAACCAAAAAGGCATTTCTCTAAGTGATGTGATTTTTTCAGAGAGTAAGTGGCATAGTAACTGCCGTATTTTAAATGAATGGAATGTCACTTCTGAATTCCACGATGTAGATGAGGGAGCTGATAGGGCAAGTTCATCTACATTAGAAATTGGATACAAGCTAATTATTTCAAATATGGATGCAGTTGAAAAAATATAACAACTTTTAACAGCGGTGATCCCTTACTTTTCAATGCAGTTAAGTAAGTTGATTCATCGTAGGGCGTATGTGTTTTCCAGCACCTAAATAGGATTTGTATCCACTTAAACGTCAATGATTTGATGATGGTATTATGAGGTTTTCCTTTTGCCATTAGCTTATTGTTGGTTATTTCATGTAAATTAATTCGGTATCACCAACATAAGCTTTGAATCTTCCCCATCGGTTAATATAGCTATATTTTCCTCAGTTGTTACAAACACATCTCTTAATCATCCTGCGGTCTCTAGGAATATGTGAGAATGCGTAAACTCACCATTAGCCAGATTAATTTACAATTGGAGTGGCTGTCTAGTTTAATGCGAGCTTTGATATCACGCGTAAACATTCAACAATCGATTGTACCCAGGTAGAAACCCGGCTATGGTTTGTTTATCAAGATAAATAAACCAGCTAATTTACAGGTTCGTTATGTCTCACGGAGGTTTTATCGCTCTATGAATGTTTTTCTAATAATTGCAGGTACATTAAGTGCTGTTGTAGCAACTTTGCATTTGGGTTGTATCTATTTTGGAGGTTCTTGGTATCGGTTCTTCGGTGCAGGAGAGCAAATGGCATTACTTTCTGAGCAAGGAAGTATTAAACCAACTCTTATTACTAGTGTAATTGTTCTGATTCTATCAACTTGGTCATTGTATGCATTTTCAGCCGCAGGTGTTATTTTTAAACTTCCATTCATCCGCCTAGCTCTTGTATTAATAACTTTTATTTATTTAGCCCGAGGTGTTGCTGGATTCTTTCTAATAAATAACCCTATGGGGCGTTCGCCTGAATTTTGGGTTTGGAGTTCTATTATTTGTTTATCTTTTGGTATTGTTCACCTTGTTGGTTTAAAACAACAATGGGCAAGCTTGTGAGTAAAGTGTAGTCTAATAAAGAATCAAACAAGGGCTATTACAATTGGCTTTTGGTAAAGCATTATATTTATAGTTAACTACTTCTCGCCAATAATTGACGGAACAAGGAATATTAAAATGGATAAAATGTCAGTTCACATAACCTCTAAACCTTTAGAAACTTACCCGCAAAAACAAATTTTAAAGGTGGTAGCTGATGACGTAACCGAAAAAGCGACTGTGCACAAAGCAGCGGTTCAAAGTGACCAAGTGGATATATCCGAACGAGGAAATTAATTAGACACCCATCCTAAAATTACTGTCAATAGAGACATGAATAAACTGACCTTATGGGGTCAAACGAAAGTGAATACCTTTGGTTTACGCTGGGGCCAAGGAAATTAATTAGACACCCATCCTAAAATTACTGTCAATAGAGACATGAATCAACTGACCTTATGGGGTCAAACGAAAGTGCATCAATAACAGTGACACCCATCCTATTTTTTGCAGTTTAGTGAACTAAGTACTAGGCTTTTATCAGTGTGAAAAACAAGCAGGGTGTCTTATGGCAATTGCAAGAAAGCGCCAAGTAAGTTTGGTTGATACAAAGTACTACCATTGCATATCACGTTGCGTGCGCCGTGCATTTTTATGTGGGGAAGACCACTTTACAGGTCAATCCTACGAGCATCGTAGAGGCTGGGTTGAAGATAAACTGCTTGAGTTAGCCAAAGTGTTTTGTATTGATGTATGTGCTTATGCTGTTATGAGTAATCACACCCATTTAGTGCTGTATGTTGATGATAAAAAAGCGAATAGGCTAAATGATAAAGCGATTGTTATTCGCTGGCACAAGCTGTGTAAAGGCACTGTACTTACGCAAAAATACATACAGGGTGAAAAGCTAAGTAAAGCTGAACTTATCTTTTTTAATCAAACAGTAAAACAATACCGCGAGCGCCTATCAAGTATTAGCTGGTTTATGCGGTTGTTAAATGAAAACATTGCTCGCAGAGCAAATAAAGAAGATAACTGCACTGGCCGTTTTTGGGAGGGACGATTTACGTCTCAAGCATTATTAGATGAAGCAGCCCTTGCGGCCTGCATGGCGTATGTCGATTTAAACCCCATTAGAGCCAAAATGGCTAACACCCAAGAAGAGTCAGACCATACCAGCATCAAACAGCGTTTAACGTATGCAAAGGATGGCAAGCAACCAAAACAACTACTGCGCTTTGCAGGCATGCCACGTCAAATTATGCCAAAAGGGCTGCCGTTTGAGCTTAAATCGTACCTTGAACTTGTTGAGCTAACAGGGCGCTGTATACGAGAAGACAAACGTGGTTATATTGAAAGTACACACTTACCCTTACTCGAAAGAGTTAATATCTCCCCAGAAAACTGGTTAAAGCTCACCACACAATTTACGCGTGTATTTCATGGTGCAGTCGGCAGGCCAGCCTCACAAGAAGGTTATTGTGAAAACTTAAACCGAAAGCGGCGAGCGAATATCAGTAACTGCGAAAAGCTACTGGCATAAAACTTAAACTACTCAGTAAAACTATTCAGTAATAAATCACAACTGCATTATGCAGTCATTTTCATGCGTGTAATTTAGGTTTAACAGTGACAATTGCTTATTTAATGTGTAACGCGCGAGTAAAGATATAAAAAAAGATGAACTCTTAGCCCAAAAAAGTAAATTTAGTGGCGCTAGATTAGTTTACAACTGGAGTGGCTGTCTAATTTAATAGCTGCAAAACACGATCCATTAAGAAGGGGAAGCACTCTTAACCTAAAATAAAAGCCACTCAAACACCCGTAATCCCTTCCAAAACGCCAATTAAAACAATATCAAACACTTCTATATTCTGCGTAAAAATACAGTAATCAATTGAACCAAAATAGGAACTCAGCTATGGTTTGTTTATCAATAAAAACAAATTTAAAAACGAGTTAATCTACAGGCTTTTTAGTTGCCTTAGGAGTCACAGTTGAATTTTGATGATTTGAAATCGATTATCGATACTGAAAATGACCAAGAATTAAAACTTACTTCTAATTTTTGGGAAATCACTAAAAACTCCAATTCAGAATTGAAGCCTTGGTTATCTGAAGATCAATTTAATCAGATTTTCTCAAACCTATTAGAGTATCAAAATAACGAGACTGTGTTTGTCTTTGAGTCTTTCGAACGCATATACAAAGATTCAGGTTTAACTAAAAGGTTAACTGAACAGCTAGATTTAAACTGGGCTAGCTTTAATGCTTTTCAAAGCGATACCGAAATTCTTTATTTCTATATGGTGCCAAAAAGTTTAAATTGGGTTTTATATGCAAACAGAGACTTTTGGCAGTTTGCAAAAGGTAACTAACAAGCCCATCAAGCTGATTCGCAACGCTGTTGCAAAGAACAAAGGCGCAACAAATTGTGCCAGCACAGCTCACGGCTTATGGGAGCGTTAGCTGTATTGTCGTACTGTTGTGATTATATAATGTTACAGATTTGCCCTTGCTCAAAAAATATTCTGCACATATATTTAATTGGTACTTAATTGTTTTAATAAGAGGGATTTATGAAAATATTACACAAATGGATAATTTTGGCGGGTTTATTATTAGCCGCTCTTATTTCGTATGGCTACGGATTTTCTCAAGGCATAGTTATCTTTGTTGTTTTAGGTGTGGCTTTGGAACTTACATTTTGGTTTGGTGTTTTTGGTAAAAAGCAGCAATGTAACGAACACCCCCGCAACTAATCTACAGCTAACAACACGCCCTGAGGTGGACAGCAAGCGCTAAAGCTCACTTTCCACCGCAAATTTTAACAGCGGTTAAGTAAGTTGATTCATCGTAGGGCGTATGTGTTTTCCAGCACCTAAATAGTATTCGTGTCCACTTAAACGTCAATGATTTGATGATGGTATTATGAGGTTTTCCTTTGGCCATTAGCTTTATTGTTGGTTATTTCATGTAAATTAATTCGGTATCACCAACATAAGCTTTGAATCTTCCCCATCGGTTAATATAGCTATATTTTCCTCAGTTGTTACAAACACATCTCTTAATCGTCCTGCGGTCTCTGGGAATATGTGAGACTGCGTAAACTCACCATTAGCGCCAGATTAATTTACAATTGGAGTGGCTGTCTAGTTTAATGCGTAGATATACTCAACCTAGAAAGACATGGTTTTACCCCGTTAATTTCAAAATCAAAGCAGTCGAACTAAGCTTACGAGACGATGTCATGTCAAAGGACGTTGCCGATGCGCTAGATATTCATCCGTTAATGCTTAGTCGTTGGCGAAAAGAGTATCGAGAAGGTAAGTTTAAAAACGCGCCGCGCTATCAAAGCAACAACAAAACAATGAGTAAACTCCCAACAAAAAAAGAGCTGGATAACATTCAAAAGCTTAAGAAAGAGCGATAACAGTGACACCCATCCTATTTTTTGCAGTTTAGTGAACTAAGTACTAGGCTTTTATCAGTGTGAAAAATAAGCAGGGTGTCTTATGGCAATTGCAAGAAAGCGCCAAGTAAGTTTGGTTGATACAAAGTACTACCATTGCATATCACGTTGCGTACGCCGTGCATTTTTATGTGGGGAAGACCACTTTACAGGTCAATCCTACGAGCATCGTAGAGGCTGGGTTGAAGATAAACTGCTTGAGTTAGCCAAAGTGTTTTGTATTGATGTATGTGCTTATGCTGTTATGAGTAATCACACCCATTTAGTGCTGTATATTGATGATAAAAGAGCGAATAGGCTAAATGATAAAGCGATTGTTATTCGCTGGGAAATTAATTAGACACCCATCCTAAAATTACTATCCATAAAAATATGAATAAACTGACCTTACGGGATCAAATGAAAGTGAATACCTTTAGATTTCGCTGGGGTAAATGTATTACCTTATCATAATATAGAAAAGCTGCAAAACACGCTCCATTAAGAAGGGGGGAGCGCTTTTAACCTAAAATAAAGCCGCTCAAACATCCGTAATCCCTTCTAAAACGCCAATTAAAACAATTTCAAACACGTCTTTATATGCTGCGTAAAAAGACAGTAATCAATTGAACCAAAATAGGAACTCAGCTATGGTTTGTTTATCAATAAAACAAATTTAAAAACGAGTTAATCTACAGGCTCGTTATAACCAAGGTCAATATGCAATCAGTGATACTCGAATTAATTAAACTAGGCTCAGTAGGAATCATTGCAGGATTGTTCGCATCTTTTATGGCAAATCGAGACTTTCGCCATAAGAAATGGTGGGAACTCCGTGTTTCGGCATATCAAAATGCAATAGAAGCTCTTTCTGATATCGTGCATTACTACGAAGTTCATAAAAACACTTGGGACACGAATAACTTAACAGATGAACAGAAGCAATTTTTGAATGTTATTATTGGTGAAGCTAGACCCAAAATAAGAAAGCTAGCAGATACTGGTTCATTTTTATTTTCAGAGGATGCAAATACAGCTTTGCGAGCATTTATAGATTTTAGAGTTGGCGAAATTATCGATCCTGATGACTATTATGGACCTCTAAAGATTGAAGCTAGCAAATGTCTTAAAAAATTAGTTACTTTGTCAAAAAAAGATCTGAAAGTACGTAATGTATGGTTATAACAAGGCGTTTAAATAAAATAAAAACAGTTGGTTACGTTTCGCTTCGTTACACATTATAATCCACAATTTTTGTCCGCTTAACGCGGGCGTTATTTTCTAAGGTGAACTCATTGACTCAAGTAGTATTAATTGGCACTAGCCACACCATTCAAAGAGATTTTACGAGACCTGATTTTCGCGAATACATAAACGAAAATATTTCAAAACACAATGTAGATGCTATTGCTGAAGAGATTGATGTTAGCGATTCTGTAGTTTCGGATATTGCTGTTCACCTAGGCATTGAATACAAGGTAATTGAACCAAATGAGCAGGAACGTATTGCTCTTGGCATTGAGAGTTTAAATCAAATTGAAAATAGCATTTTCATGGAATTTGATGACAATGAATCACCAGAGGCAACCGCTGAGAGTGAAGCCCGAAAACAAAGTACGTTCAGAACACGTGAAAAAGAATGGCTAAAGCGCCTTAAAGCTATGCAAGGGAAACAATTACTCGTGATATGTGGTGCAAACCACATAACTCCATTTTGTGAGCTTCTGAAGAGCAGTTATTTTAACGTGGTTGTCGAATGTGAGCTTTGGGAATAGAGCATAACAACACGCCCTTAGGTGGACAGCAAGCACTAAAGCTCACTTTCCACCGCAAATTTTAACAGCGGGGATCCCTTACTTTTCAATGTGGTTAAGTAAGCTGATTGAAAAGTAAGGGCGTAGGTGTTTTCCAGCGCCTAAATAGTATTCGTGTCCATTCATCCGCCTAGCTCTTGTGTTAATAACTTTTATTTATTTAGCTCGTGGGATTACTGGATTCTTTCTAATAAATAACCCTATGGGGCGTTCGCCTGAATTTTGGGTTTGGAGTTCTATTATTTGTTTATCTTTTGGTATTGTTCACCTTGTTGGTTTAAAACAACAATGGGCAAGCTTGTGAGTAAAGTGTAATCTAATAAACAATCAAACAAGGGCTATTACAATTGGCTTTTGGTAAAGCATTATATTTATAGTTAACTACTGATCGCCAATAATGGACGGAACAAGGAATATTAAAATGGATAAAATGTCAGTTCACATAACCTCTAAACCTTTAGAAACTTACCCGCAAAAACAAATTTTAAAGGTGGTAGCTGATGACGTAACCGAAAAAGCGACTGTGCACAAAGCAGCGGTTCAAAGTGACCAAGTGGATATATCCGAAGAAGGAAAAGAAAAAAGTCTGGAAGCTCAAAATCGTGAAGCGTTACGTAAATTATCAGGCAATGAAGATGCAAGTCAGGCATCACAATCAGAAGGTGACCCTATTGATGAACAGATTGCTGAAATACAAGAAAAGATAGAAAAACTACTACAGGAAACTGCATTGTTACGCAGTAAAGATGATGAAGAGTCGCAGGCTAAAGTGAAGGTGCTAGAAGCAGAAATTACCGGGCTTAACACTCAACTTATTGAATTATTGAGACAGCAATTAGAATCGGGTAATTAAAAAGCACAGTAATTATATGCAAAGGCAGTTGGAGACAAGAACGTTATTAATAACATAATAAAGACGCTCACTTTAATCTTAAAACTAAAGGGGTTAAACCCTGATATTACTGATCAAATTACTTAATTAACCAAAGTGGCTTATTTAAAGCCGCTATCTTACTTTAAAAGCGAAGCGGCTCTTACCCCCTTTGTTAATTAATTTGCTGTCATCAACATTAGCTTTGCCTCTTTACCGTCAGTTAATACCGCGACGTTACCTTTATCAGTTATAAACACATCTCTTAACCTGCCTGCAGCCTTGGGAAACACGTGAGACTGCGTAAATTCACCACTTACCAGATTAACGCTGTAGAGCTTTTTATCAACAAGAGTAGTGATAAGCACATGTTGTTGCAATGAAGGGAAGGCGGTATGTTTAGAGCCGTAATACGCCATGCCTGATGGCGCTATTGATGGCGTCCAATTAACACTTGGTTTTTGCATGCCTTTATATTCGGTAAATGGTGAAATACGCGCTTGCGAGTAATCTTTGCCATAGGTGATTACCGGCCAGCCGTAATTAGTCCCAGCGGTTAAGTAGTTTAGCTCGTCACCGCCTGCAGGGCCGTGTTCGTTGCTAACAATTTGCTGCGTATCGTAATCATAAACTAAGCCTTGAGGGTTACGATGACCGAGTGAGTAAACAGCATGTGCACTTAGGTTTTTGTGATTAATAAATGGGTTATCTGTTGGAATGGTACCATCTAGGTTTATACGTAATATTTTACCAAGTTGGCTGGTGATAACTTGTGCTTGCTCTCTAAAGTCAAAAC
Organism: Pseudoalteromonas sp. BSi20429; assembly: GCF_000238895.1. NCBI lineage: Bacteria > Pseudomonadati > Pseudomonadota > Gammaproteobacteria > Alteromonadales > Pseudoalteromonadaceae > Pseudoalteromonas > Pseudoalteromonas sp. BSi20429. The sequence goes on from NZ_BADV01000008.1 coordinate 9,413, forward strand.
CATCGCCCGTTGAAATTAATAACGTATTGTCGGGTAGGACAAGGGCGCGTCCTGCGTAATGTTGCGGTGTGTTTTTATCAGTCGCTACTTTATAAATAACGTTAGGCTTTGAAAAGTCAGTGCCATTAAACGTGGCTTTGGCAACAACAAGCCTGTTTGCGCTTGCATTACCTTGGGCATAAGTAAAAATAATTTCTTTGGAGTCGTTATAATCTGGTGATAATACAATGTCGAGTAAACCACCTTGGCCTGCAACGTATAAACCTGTTAGGTTTAATTTTACTCTTGATTGCACGTTGTTTTTAACTATAACTACGTGGCCATCACGCTCTGTAATTAACCATGTGCCGTTTGGTAGTTCAACCATGCTCCACGGAGACTGTAATTGCGTAGCCAGTGCTTTTGTACTGTATTGCTCCTTTGGTAACGTAGCATCTGCATGAACAGAAAACGAAAAAAGCGAAAGCAAAGTAAAAAAAGAGATACATTGTTTACGGGGCAAGCCTTTGCTAGCATGGCTAGCATAAGAGAAAAGCTTTATTTTAAGTTGAGATAACCATGTCGTTTTTAACACGTATATTGCCTTCATTTTTAGTTTCTTGGTTACTTACATTCACACTTGCTAGCTTGTTTCATAGCCAATACGTTGTCAATCAATTAGTTAATGTAGGTGTAGTGGTGGGCTTTAGTGATCGTGCTAGTTTAACGCTTGATGATTGGTTAGGCCTATTACCTACCTACGGCGCTATTATTGCCGTAGCACTTGCCATCGCTTTTTTTGTTACCGCAAAGCTTAATAAAAAGGTTCAAAAATACAGTACTCAACTATTTGTTATCGCTGGCATTGTGACATTTGCTATTGTGTTAATTGCCATTGAATCAATTATGAATATTCATATTATAGCGGGCGCAAGAGGCTGGGGTTTTTATGCTCAACTGCTTGCAGGCGGGGTAGGTGGTTTTGCGTTTTCGCAATTAGTTAAGGCAACTAAAACCCAAAAAGCGTGTTAGATGTGTGAATATAAATACGGCTTGTACGTTATTTAGTGATTAATAAATAAAGGCCACTGTTTATTGTAAACAGCGGCCTTTAAATATGGTTTTTAGAATTTAATTAAAAAATTAAACTAATTAGTTTGTAGCTACTTAGCCCAAAAATTAGGATTAAAACGGGTAGGGTAACCAGGTTTAATACCAAAGAGTTAGTGTAGTTTCCCATAACCCCTTTTTGATTAACCAGCCATACAAGGTAGGTGCTAACAATAGGAAGTAATAAACCGTTAGCCGCTTGTGCGAATATAATTACCGCGACAGGGTCTAAACCGAGTGACGCCACCGCAGCACCAAACAATAAAATAACAATAGCGACGCCTTTAAAGCGCGTGTTACCCATATCGTTTGACCAACCTAACATGCCACACACAGCATAAGCACCCGCAAGTGGCGCTGTAATAGCACTTGTTAAACCTGCAGCAAATAAACCAATAGCAAAAAAGTAATGAGCGGCGTCACCAAGCAATGGCTCTAGCTGCACGGCCATGTTAGCCGCACTAATTTGCCCCGCATCGGTGCCATAAAATGCAACTGAAGCTGTAGATAAAATAGCTAAAGTGATCACACCGCCTAAAGTGATTGATAGGCCTGTATCAACATTTGTTTGTTTAATCACTTTTTTCATGTCGCTGTTACTGTCGTGTCTAGCAGCGAGTACGCCGGAGTGTAAAAATAAGTTATACGGCACAATTGTAGTGCCAACTAAAGCAAGTATGGTTGTAATCGAACCCTCAGGTATACTAGGAATAAAACCAGCAAATACATCACCCAGTGAAGGGGCTGCCATTACAAGTGTTGAGATAAACACTAAGCTCATTAAAATAACGAGTAAAATTAGCGCGTTTTCAACCACTTTATGTTTGCCGCTATACAGTAAAGCAGCACTTAAAAAAGCAATAAGTGGTGTCCATAGTTGAGGACTAACTTGAGGGAATATTTCAATTAATCCCATGCTAGCGCCACTTAAGTTACCCGCTTCATAAGCTGCACTGCCCACACCAATGGCGCTAATGACTAAAAATATAGCTAAAGATTTAAATAAAGGCGTTTGAATATGTGCTCTGAGTGCTTGAGCTAAATCTTGCCCGGTAGCAACGCCAAGGCGCGCCGCCATAGATTGTAATAATATAGTGGCAACTACTGAAAACAGTAATGTCCATATAAGTGCAAAACCAAAGTTTGCACCTGCCACGCTGGCGGTAGTAATAGTCCCTGGTCCAATGAAGGCAGCGGTGACAAGTAGTCCTGGTCCTAATCGCATAATTGACCTTAATAGTGCTATTGCATGTTGCTATTTAAAGTTACATCTAACGTTTAAAATCAATAAATTATACGCGATGCCTGTTGTGTTATTGCTGCCACTTACAGTAAGTGCCTTGCAGCGATAGTCGCTCCTTGACGAGTTCTTTTTTATAAGCATATGTTATACCAATCCGCAATAACACTTAATCAATTTGAGGGATTAAATATGACGCTAACTGCGTTAAAAATTTCTGATATACGACTGCATGGATGCAGGAGGTAGAGCAATGCAGGAGCAATTAGTGATAACAACTAAATAACGAAATTTTTGCCTGCTTATCGACACGATTTTCTCACCTCAGAATAGATCACTTAATTAAGCGAATTGCTATTAAAAAAGGTCGAGTAGGATACCAACTTGTATATAAATTTAAAGGGGATACAGTGCGTTTGCATGAATTTTAAATGTATATATAAGCGAGTTAAATGACTGATGCCGATATTAATATCGGCATCAGTATATTTACTTTATTAAGTTTTTAATCGCTTCTAAGCCTTTTTTTAGGATATCTGCATCGGTAGCATAGTTAATACGAATACACTCGTGCTTGTGCGCCCAGCTGTCGTCAATGCCGATAAAAAAGTTGTGACCTGGGATCACATACACGTCTTGCTCTTTAAGCTTTTGATACAACACCTCGCTTGTCATTTTTGCATCTTTAAACCACAGCCACATAAAAAATGCGCCTTCAACTTTGTGCAAATAAACAGGCAGTTCGGCAAATACTTCATCAAACAACTCAATCGCTATGTGTGCTTTATTGCGATAAAAAGGCAACACAACGTTGCGGCACAGTGGGAGTAGTTCGTCGTCGTTAATTAAGCGTGTCACTAAGCTTGGACCAATACTATTTGGCGATAGCACCATGCTGCCATTTACGCGGCCAATTGCTTTAATAATCTCATTGTTTGCAACCACAATACCGCTGCGTAAACCCGGTAGGCCCAGCTTTGAAAGTGACATACACAAAATAATGTTTGAGTTCCACGTTAGATTTGCGTCGGTGTAAATACAACCTGGGAACGGATCGCCGTACGCGTTATCAATAATGAGTGGAATACCATAGTGCTTAGCAAGCAAATCAAGGTGTTTTACTTCATCGTCGGTAATTACATTACCTGTTGGGTTGGTAGGGCGTGATACGCACAGCGCGCTTATGCTGCTGTCGTTTGCTAGTACTTTTTCAACTGCTTTAAAATCAATTACGTATTTAAACTGTTTTGATGCACTACCTGTATTTAAAATTTCGATATCAGGCTTTATGGCAACAAACATATCAGCCGATAAACCTTGATCGGCATAACCTATGTACTCTGGCGCAAGGGGAAATAAAATCTTTTTATGGCTGCCATCCGGCATTTCGCCTGCCAACATATTAAACAGCACAAAAAAGTTAGCTTGGCTGCCATTACCAAGTGCTATGTTATCGGCGCTAATATCCCATGCATACTCTTTACTTAGCTGGCCTGCTAATGCCGCTCTAAACTCGTCGTTACCAGTCGGGCCGTCGTAAAGGCCAAATACCTGCGATACCTTGTTACTGGCAACGAGTTTTTGTAATTCACTTAAAAAAACCTCATTTACTTGTGGTACTAGTGCGGGATTACCGCCACCCAGCATAACAATATTAGGATTGTTGCTGTTTTTAGCACCACCTAAATCTTCCATTAACTGAGTAATGCCGTTGGGTTGTGTGAATTTAGTGCCAAAGTTTGAGTAGTTCATAATGCATAGCGTTTGTTAGTAATGGGGAGGGCAGTATAGCGTAAATAAAGGGCTTAAATTCGATGATGAGAATAATTCAATGCTTAGCTTTGTAGTTGGCTATGACAATGTAATTTCTTATAAAACAAAGGCTAAGTTAAGGTTTTTTAACGCCGTACAAAAACTCTTCGCCGCAGTCCATATACAAATCAAATTTGGTCATAACTTTGGTGAACATGGGGGCGTGTAAAAACTCGTTTAACCATGCGCGTACATGCGTGTATTCACTTTGTAAGTACCAATGTTTATCTACGCGGGCAAACTGTCTAATAAATGGCAGCAGAGCATAATCGGCTAGGCTTTTTTCATTGCCCATTAGGTATTTATGGGTAGTTAGCTTTACTTCAAATTGCTTAATAAACTCTTCGCAGGCTTTTTGATAATAAATTTGTGCCATGTCTTTTGTGCGAGCATAAAACTTATACTTTTCAAGGACTGGTTTAAATTTCGTGTCGTTTAGCTTAATTAATTCAAGCATGCGCTCAAGTGCTAATGGGTCTTGAGTATGCAGTAAATTATGCGGATCGTTTTGCTTTAAAGCCCACAACATAATATCTAGGCTTTCATCTATAACTTGATTATTCGGCAGTAATAAAACAGGCACCGTGCCTTTTGGCGATATTTGCAAAAGATGCGGTGGCTTATTTTTAGTTTTTATAGCGCGTAGTAACACGTGTTGCTCTGCCATTAAAATACCCATTCGTGCGCGCATTGCATATGGGCAGTGTTGTAATGAATATAATAATGGCAATGTCATTTTAATACTTACCTTAGCTGTTTAAGCCTTCAACATATTGCTGACGTGTTTTTACTTTTACCATGTGATTTAACTGATCAGCTGCTTGTGTTTGCCCACTAATTAAATCTTGGAAGTGTGCAAGTAACACGGCTTTATCGAGTTTTTCTTTATCGCCTGAGCCAATGTCGGTTAAATCAATCATAAACTCGTCAAACTTGTCGGCATAATCGGTCACAATATCCATATTTAAAAATTGCTCGTGGTTATAAATGCTCGGGTAGCCGCCTTTTTGTTTATCAATAGCAAAGCTAATGCCTTTTACATTGGTAACGGTTGTTTCTTTTTTACAGCTCAACATACAGCTTGCGTCAATACGTGGTTTTTTACAGCCTACAGTTTGCTGGAAAAAACACTGACGGCTGGTCATCATTAGTATTGGATGATAAATGCTGTACATCATTTTAAAGTTGTTAGGGCGTTTAATACTACGCATTTGTGGTTTGTTTATTTCGTTTGAAATAAACGCGCCTTTTGCGTTTAAATCTTCTTGTAGTGTTAGTAACGCATAAGAGTTTGTAGTGTTTAATAACGGGCCTGCAATCCAGTCAAGACCCATTTGCACTGCTTTAAATGCAACCCCTGTGTTGTTACTAATAATAAGCTTAGGTTTTACAACCTCGAGCAAACGCACTGCTTCTTCAAAATCTTTACCAATTAACACCGCCGGAAACCACGGAATTAACTGCGGGTGCTCTAAAAATACGTTGATGTATTTATCGTTATCGGTTCTAAAGCTCTCAGGTAATTTAAAGTAAACATCGCCATCTGTTAAATCACATAGATGGACGTCTTTTATGTCCGATATTAAAATAGAGAGTGTTGTTTTGTTTTTATCTGCTTTTTCGTGGTTTACTAGTTTAGGCAGTTCAACAGGCGCGAGTACGTCTTTACCTTCGTTTAATAAAAACGCGACTTGCTTCTTAATACGGGCAAGCTCTTTAAACGGAATGCTTAAGTTGTTGCCTAAGTTTGAGTAATCCATATTTTTAATTTCAAAATTGGCATTACTAAAGCTTTTAAAACGTTTATCAATAGCAGCAATATCAACAACCGATTTATCGGCGGTTTGCATAGGCATTTGCGATTGAACTTCAAAGCGTAGAGGCTCTTTTTCGTTTTTATTCGAAAGCGTAATATCGTTTTTATCTTCAATAATTATGTTTACAGTGAATGGCTGATTTAATTGCCCTGTAAATTCTAATGTAAGCTCGCGCTTTGAAATATCTAAAAATTCAATCTTCTTTTTAACTAACGAATCAATTTCACTTTTTTGAGTGGAAAGCTCTTGCTGAGCATCGTAAATTTGTACTACCGAAATTGCGTTGTTTTTTTCATTTGCGTGATCAAAACTATGGTCGCGTGGGTTATCGGTAAACATGTTTTTGGTCATGTCGCCGGTTAAAAACTTATTAGTAAAGTTACGGTTAAATACTTTGTATAAGCTTGAATCGTCTTCAATTAGGTTACCGGTTTGCACAAACGTGTCTATCTGTTTGCGCCAGCTATCAATAACCGTATGTACGTAGTTAGCGCCTTTAATACGACCTTCTACTTTTAACGAGTCAACACCTGCGGCTACCAGCTCTGGTAGGTCAAAATAAGCTGAATTATCTTTTAAGTTTAGTGGGTGTTTGTTACCCATAGCCGTTGGCTCGTATTCATCACGACACGCTTGCGAGCAGCGACCACGGTTACCCGAGTTACCCACACTTACTGAGCTTGAATAACATTGCCCTGAAAACGCAATACATAAGGCGCCGTGTACAAATACTTCGGTTAATACGTCGCATTTATGCGCTACGTCGGTCAGTATTTTAATTTCAGTTAAGTTAAGCTCGCGCGATAAATTTACGCGTGTAGCGCCAATGCGGGCTAAAAACTCAACCTGTGATTCGTTATGCGTAGTTAACTGCGTTGATGCGTGAATATGCAAAGTAGGAAAGTGCTTTTTAACAATATTGAATAACCCTAAATCTTGCACAATAATGCCATCGAGCGTGGTATTTACTAGCTGGTTTAGTAGCTTAAATAGCGCACCCATTTCGTGCTCTAATATAACTACATTTAGCGTTAAAAATATTTCACAGCCGTATTCATGGGCTAGGCGAAGTGCGCCGTTAAGCTCATCAAACGAAAGATTAGACGCTCGGTTACGTGCATTAAAGGTATCTAACCCACAATAAACCGCATTAGCACCGGCTACAATGGCGGCTTTTACCGCGTTTACATCACCGCCTGGGGCTAATAGTTCAATCTTTCTACTCATGACAACTTCACTTCGCTCATATTTAATTGCCGCGAATTTTATCTGGTTAAGCACGTTAATGCTATTTATTGAGAGATATAATAAAGACTAATACCAATTCGCTTAATTAAGTGATCTATTTTGAGGATGGAAAAACGTGTTGATAGCTAGGCAAAAAATTCGCTATTTAGTTGTTCTAAATGAGAATTTTTTAACACAGGTAGCGACACGTTTAGCCCCGCAAAATGATTAAGTATTATTGCGGATTGGTATAGAATAAAAGAGTGTATAAAATTACAATTAAGCAGGCTGATTTATTACGTAAACATGTAATAAAATGATAGTTTATAAGCAAGCAACACTTTCAACTTTACTTAGGCGATACCCATCAGTAATCAAGATCTTAAACAGTTAGATACAGATTTAAACCGTGAAGAATCTGTAATTATTAACACCCAACTAAAAATAGCCACATTTAACCTGTTTAACTATCTTGAGCCACCCAATGCATATTATGAGTTTGAGAAAATTTATACCGCGCAGCAGTGGGCTAAAAAGCAGCGTTGGATTGTTGATTACTTAACAGAGCATGCCCCTGATGTGATTGGTTTTCAGGAAGTGTTTAGTATTGATTCGTTAAAAGAGCTAGTTGCTGAGCAAGGCTATAACTACTTTGCAGTAGTTGATACGCCAGAGGTGATTGATGATTTTATTTATAAGCGCCCCGTGGTAGCGATTGCCTCTAAATACCCCATAGTTGAGGTAGCAGCGGTTGAGCATGACAGCGAGCTTGCAAGTACGCTTGGCCTTAATAGTGAGTTTACTTTTAGTCGTAAGGTATTGAGAGCGAACGTTACTTTACCGCACATAGGCAATACTGATTGTTATGTGGTGCATTTTAAATCTAAGCGCCCGATGATTAATGTTGATGAACACAACAAAGAGCTAGCGCCCGAGCAAAACATAATTGAGATTTTAAAAGCGAATGTAGCGGGTGGTTGGGGCTCAACTATTCAGCGTGGCAGTGAAGCTACATTGCTAATGATACAAATGATTACTCGCCGCGAAGCTACGCAACAACCCATGCTATTAATGGGGGACTTTAATAATGAACTAGCGGATGGCGTATTAAGCCATTTACTGACGAGTACGCTACGCTTTGCACCTGCGTTTGATGCTAAAACCTACCTCGCTAAATATTGTCTAAATGATTCATGGGATTTGTTTGTTAAGTCGCAGCTAAGTAATGATGAGGTTTTTAGCGATGAAGCAATAACAAACGATGAACAAAGTGATTGTGATCGCAATAACAGCGAGATTGTTGATTCAGCGGATAAAAGCCAAGTAAAAAATATAAATATAACAAAGACAGCACCGTTAAGGCCGCCAACACATTATTATGGCGCGAGCAGCTCTGTGCTTGATTACATTTTATTGTCGTGTGAGTTTGACGCTAGTTACGATGACAGCTTTTTTGAAGTTAGTGGTTATAACACTTACGACAGGCACTTAATAAACCCCGAGTATGAGCGTGATGATTTAACTACCGACCACGGTGTTGTATTGGTTACCCTTAAACTAAGAAGCTAGGTTTTCTCATTTAATAACTTACAGCGTACGATTAAGCTAAAAAAGAATTAAGCTGCAATATGCATAATTATGCTAAAATCATAAATTAACAATTACCCATATTGCAGCGAAACTTGACCTGCAGTCTTTATGTGTATATTTTATCGCCAGAATTTTTGCATTAAATTAATAACAAATCACTAAAATGGTAAATATGGAATTTTACACTTACTCGTATCACACGCGAAAGATGGACTTAACTTCGCAAGTACACACTTTCTTCGTAAATCGAATTTATAATTCTAAATTGTTAGTGAAAGCTTTGCTTTTTGCTTTGTTTATTAGTTTAAGTAGCGCTTACGCGCAAGAAACTACCTCATACAGTTTAATCAATGAATCTAACGCAGGGCTGCTAAAAAGAGCCGAATTACTTATGGATACTGACGTTATAACAAGTATCGAACTAAGTAAGGCGTTGTTGTTACAAGCGCAAAGTGCTGATGACACGTTACTCAGCGCAAAATTACATAACTTATTAGGTAAAGCGAATAAAAAAAATAACAATATTAATGAATCGCTTCATCACTTTTCACAATCCTCGGCTTATTACAGTAAATTAAATGATTCACGCAACCAAATAAAGGCGTCTATTAATTATATAAAAATATTATTAGATGAAAAACGTTATGACGAACTTGCTAACCGCATTGAAACTTTATTACCAACAACGCTTGTGTATGGCGATGAGTTTTTTATAGCACAAGTACTCCTAACAAAGGGGGATTCGTTTTATGAACAAAAAAAATACAATGACGCGATCACGCAATATTCATCTGCTTTAAAATACCTTGTAAATAAAGACGAACAAATACAAAAACAGTTAGGTGAAACGTATAAAAAATTAGCTCAGTCGTATAAGCGTCTTGAAAATAGAGAGCAAACGGCTCATTTTTATACCAAAGCTTTAGAGATATATACTAATTTAGATGATTTAAAGTTGATGGCGCGTACATTAAATACACTAGCAGAAGCGCAGCGCTATTTAGACAACTTAGTTTTAGCCCTTGATTACAGCACTCGAGCATTAGAAATACATAAAGAAATTGACGATCCTGTTGGCTTGGCTAAAGCATTATTAGGTGCTGGTATTATTTATCGACATATCAACCTTTATGAAAAATCACTTAAGCATATAAATGAGGCATATTTATATTATAAAAAAGTAAATAACGTGCTTGGGATTGCTAAAACATCCAATCAAATGGGGCTGCTATACACACGATTAAAGCAGTTTGATCAGGCCGAGATTTTCTATCAAATAACCATTGATTTACCAAAAGGTGTGGTCGAGGAAAAAACGCTCGCGTCGGCCTTAAGAGAAATGGCTGTTATTAACTATGAGTCTGGCGACTTAGAATCAGCGATGAGATTTGCTCAGAAAGCTTACGTAACTTATAAAACCAAAAATCTTACATCCTACATTTCTATAACGGCGCGTATTATTGCTAATATTTATCGTGCCCAAGGGAATAAAAACAAGGCTATAGAGTATTACAAAGAGTCGTTGTCGTTCGCCAGAGAAACGGGCAGTAAGCTTTATGAGATAAAGTCGCTAACAGCGCTTGCGGCGATTTTAATTGGTATTGATACAAATGAGGCGATTTCTTTACTAAAAAGGTCACTCGCTTTATCAACCGAAATAGATGATAAGTTACATATGCTATACGCTTATCGTGAAATTCGAATAGCAGAAAAACAGCGTGGACGAATAAATGAATCACTACGTTACGCGGAAGAAGAAATAGCCCTGACCGGAATCATTCAATACGAAAGAGACGAAAGTAAGCTTGCTCTTGAAAAAGCACATTTGCATTCTCACAAAATGGAAATAGAGCTGGAAACGTTAAGAGAAAAAGAAAAACTCCATCAACTTGAGCTTGAAAAGAAAAACAATGAAATTGAAATATCTGGCCAAGCTAGGGTTATATCAGAGCTAGAGCTTGCAAAAAACAAATACGCGAGTATTGCGCTCGCATTTTTATTAGCCGCTTGTTTAGCTATTGTTTTATTGGTTTATCGAAGCTTTATTGCCTCTAAAAAACGTAATGAAGAGTTAGACTATTTGGCCGCGCGAGACCCTTTAACCAATTGTTATAACCGCCGCATTTTATTTGAGATTATGAGTCGCGACTTTTTGGATTTACCTCAGATTGAAGAATATTGTATTTTAATGGTCGATATTGACCATTTTAAAAGTGTTAACGATACTTATGGGCACAGCATTGGCGACACCGTACTTTGTGGTGTTGCCAGTCTTTTACAAGCCAATATACGTACGAGCGATAGCGTTGCCCGTTTTGGTGGCGAAGAATTTTGTATTATTTTACCCAATACGACTCAAGAGCAAGCAATACGTATTGCTGAGGCTATTCGTATTAAAGTAGAAAAAGCGATATTTGATGATATTCCTGTTACGTGTAGTTTTGGGGTTACGTCTATTAAATTTAAAGCCAGAACGCCTTCTGAGTTAATTGAACAGGCCGATTTAGCACTTTATGAGGCTAAGTCTTTGGGTCGTAATCAAGTTGTGTTGTGGGATTGTGCGTTTGAAGAGTTTAAGCTTTTTAGATCGGAGTAAACCCAGCAGTATACAGCTCAGTTTTGATGTTATTTTTAAAATCATAACAAGTAAACTTTATACAACGCCGTGAGTTACTTACACATGTAATCAGGCTTATTAAATTAACCCTTTAAATATCAGTGTATTAACTTAGGCTTTAAAATTGCATTCTAAACTAAGTTAAAAAACAAAATAAAGGATTTAGTAATGACTGAAGTTGCACTTTCGGCCTATTTGGCATTTTACCTCTATTTAATTATGTTGCTTGTACAGTGGGCTGTGGCTACGTTTAGCAAAGCTAAAGAGCCAAATGCTGTACCAGGTAAAATTGACGAGGATTTATCGCACGATAGCTTTATATTTAGAGCGCATCGTACGTTTCATAATACGCTTGAAAACAGCGCATTATTTATAGGTACGGTGTTATTTGCGTTTGTAATTAATTATCAAAGCCCGATTTTTGCAATGTGTATTTGGGTGTACTTAATTGCGCGTTTAATTCACATGGCGCTGTACTACGCTATAGCAACGGAGAAAAACCCAAGCCCACGTAGTTACTTCTTTTTAATTGGTGTGCTTGCTAATGTGGTTATGCTGATAATGATAGGGTTAAGACTAATCTCTTAATTTATAAAAAAAGTTATAAGCTCTATTTATAACTTTAAACAAAAAAGCGAAGAGCCTCTAAGGCATCTTTGCTTTTTTGTTTAGGTAGCAGCAGAATATAAACCACGTCTACAGCAAGGTAATATTAATGGCTAATCGACGCCTATAAACCCGCCTGTTTGGTGTGTCCATAGAGCGGCGTAAATCCCGCCCTTAGCGATTAGTTCTTCATGAGTGCCTTGCTCAACTACGCCGCCGTCATCAAGTACAATTAATCTATCCATTTGTGCAATGGTTGAGAGCCTATGCGCTATGGCGATTACTGTTTTGCCTGTCATTAAATCATCAAGGCTTGCCTGAATTGCCGCTTCTACTTCTGAGTCGAGTGCGCTGGTGGCTTCGTCGAGTATAAGTATGGGTGCATTTTTAAGTAGCACACGTGCAATAGCAATACGTTGGCGCTGACCGCCCGAAAGAGTAACACCGCGTTCGCCCACTTGAGCATCAAAGCCTTTATTGCCTTTGCTATCTACCAAGTCATTTATAAACTCAAGTGCTTTAGCTTGTTTGGTGGCGTTGATCATCTCGTCTTGTGTTGCATCGGGGCGACCGTACAAAATATTGTCTTTTACTGAGCGATGAAGCAGGGAAGTGTCTTGCGTAACCATCGCTATGTAGCGGCGTAGGCTTTCTTGGCTAACGTCAGTGATGTTTTGCCCATCAATTTTTATTGTTCCTGAGTCGGTATCGTAAAAACGCAGTAACAAGTTAACAAGTGTTGATTTACCTGCACCAGAGCGGCCGACTAAACCAATTTTTTCGCCAGGCTTAATGTTTAAGTTTAAACCGTCCATTACTGGGCTTCGATTAGTCTCGTTTGCAGCTTTTCCGTAGTTAAAGTGTACATTGTTAAACTCAATGGCACCTTGGCTTACGTTAAGCGTATCGGCATTTTGTTTATCGGCAACTTCAATAGGGTTTGAAAGTGTTTTCATGCCATCGGCTACGGTGCCAATGTTTTCGAACAAGCTGTTTATTTCCCACATGATCCACTGCGCCATACCGTTTAACCTAAGCGCTAAACTAACAGCAACTGCAATGGCACCTGCGCTAATTGCACTAAGCGACCATAAATAAAGTGATACAGCGGTAACTGAAAATACTAATAAATAATTTAAGCTTTGAATAACAAAGTTTAGGCTGGTTACCAAGCGCATTTGTTTGTACACAGGCTGTAAAAATACATCCATGCTTTGTTTTGCGTATTGCTCTTCACGCTGGGTATACGAAAACAATTTAATAGTAGAAATATTTGTGTAGCTATCAACAATTCGACCGGTCATTTCTGAGCGCGCATCGGCTTGTGAGCTGGCAATTTTTTTAAGGCGCGGTACAAAATAAAACTGTACGCAAATGTATAAAACTAACCAAACCAGTAAAGGGATCATTAAGCGCCAATCAGCTTCGGCAACTAAAAATACCATTGAGCCAAAATAAACCACTATGTACATTAATACATCGAGTAGTTTGGTCACTGTTTCGCGAACGGCTAAAGAGGTTTGCAATACTTTGGTGGCTATTCTTCCTGCAAACTCATTTTGATAAAAGCTCACACTTTGGCGCAGTAAATAACGATGCGCTAACCAGCGAATCGACATAGGGTAATTGCCCAGCAATGCTTGGTGCAAAATAGCAGAATGAAAAAATACGACTACGGGCAATACCAGTAAGAGCATGACAGCCATTTTGATAAGTTCTGATTTTTGCTCTACAAACAAGGTTTCGGGTGTGTAGGCCGTTAACCAATCAACAAGCTGCCCCATATAGCTAAATAAAGAAACCTCTAAAATAGCGAGCATGGCGGCGCTGATTGACATTAGCACCAACGACAGTTCCATTCCTTTGGTGTAGTGACGGCAAAAAGCAAATAAAGTCGAAGGCGGCTGAGTAGGTTGATCCTCAGGAAATGCTTTTGTCATTTTTTCAAATAATCGATACATTTTAAAAACTTAAATGGCAAATAATGGTGGCTATTATACCATTTAAGTATTTTTAAATGCAGGTTTGTAAGGTATTAATTGTGAATATGCTAGAGCGTTATTAATATAAACTTATGTATAAAAGAGCACCTAAAAACACTTCACTTACTTTTATAGCATTGGGTTATTTAGGTTTGTACCTTTGCTCATGTATAAATCGTCATATCTGAGGCCACCATTTCCGTAAGGCTTTTTAATTGGGCCTGTATTACAGTTTGCTAAAAAATATATAAGAGGTTGTTCGCGCTTCATTCTAAATTGTGCATTTTTATACACCAGTGTTTGCTTGCTAAATTCACCCCCTTTTACGTAAACATCATATTGCTGACCTTGCTCTGAGGCTGCTGCGTTATTAACAACATACCATACGTCGTACCAGGTATTTGTTTGCAGTGGCTTGGCCGATTGTTTGGTAGTGTAGTTTTGAATGTTGCTATACCCGCTGTCGGTTTTAACCATTAATGCGCCATCGTTTACAAGCCCGTTTGATTCTGTTTTATCGGTTACGCGAAGTGTAGGCTCAAACGCATCGTACGCATGTTTATTAATTAGCTCTGGCGTAAGGTTGCTTAATCCAAAAGCATGGTTATTAGGAAAAGCAGCCACGTTTATACGCATATAAAATGTGTAGGTGTCGCCAACTTCAACCGCTTGTGGAAGTTTTGTATAAGAAAGTGCTTTACGATTTCCTACAATGCCCTCAGCCGCAGGCTTTTTTAGTAAATAATGATTTGTTGATGCAGATGCTTGTTCTGGTTGTATAACTGTTATTTGTGGGTTTTTAACCTGTGGCTTAGTTTCATTTTGCGTATCGACACTTTGCCACTTGCTAAGTGAATTTTCAAAGTCATCAATAAGTAGCCAATCGCTTGACGTGTTTTTAGAAATGGTTGAACACGACGCTAACGCGCTTAACAAACATAAAAGTGACATGTGTTTAAAATGCATAATTGGCTCTCAGTAAGTTTAGGTTTTTTTGGTTAACCAATTATTGTTTTGGCTATAACTTTAAAGTAAAGGTTATGTAACCAATTTAATGTTTTTATGTCAATCATTAAAAAATAGGTAATGGCGTGGGAACTGCGAAGATACAAAAATTATTATTCCATTCAAAAAATTAACCAGTAAACTTATCCATTAAATCAACTCAGCAAATTTCAGCTGAGTTTAAAATAATTTAATAGTTAGGATGTTATATGTATACGGGTTCGTGTTTGTGCGGTGAGGTAAGCGTTGAAGTGTCGGGCAGTATAACTAGCATTATTCATTGTCATTGTTCACTGTGCAGAAAAAACAGCGGGACTGCATTTGCAACCAATGGCTTTGTAAATACAGATGACTTTACAATAACTAAAGGGCAGGCACTACTTAGCGAGTATAGTTTTAAAGTAGGGCGTACTCGTTACTTTTGTAAATGTTGTGGCTCGCCAGTTTATAGTAGCAATAATGATGACAAAAGCAGAATACGAATTCGTTTAGGAATATTTGATAGCGATATTACTGAGCAGGTTTTATCGCATAATTTTGTTACGTCTAAAGCTAACTGGGAGAAGTTAGAAACAAGCTTACCGTGCTATGAAAAACATGAACCTGGTCGGTAACGCGTTTTATTCAATGTGGTAAATGCTGTTAATACTTTTATAAAGGTTAGGCGCAAAATTTATAAACACAGGTGAGTTTTGTATTTCATCAACGTTTATATGCATTAATGTTTGCTGGCTTAGTATGATTACTATATTTTTGTATTCGTTAAACTCTATTATCCCTAAGCACTTAAAATGTTGCCTTAAAAGTACTAAAAGCATTTGCAGCTCTTGGCCTGTTTGTGGGTTTAAATTAATGATTACTTGCGTATTTTGCTCACTGCAGCGATTTATATTTTGCCAAAAGCTATCGCTGGTTAAAAAAGGCTGATGATATTCACCACTAAAAATATCGATAGTGATTACGTTAAAGTGATCAGAGCATTGGGTAATATATTGCTCGGCGCATTGTAAATAGGTGCTGTGCTTAATTGGTAACTTAAAGTGCTGGGCAGCAATTAAGGCAATGCTTGGGTTTATTTCTACCGTGTTAAATGTATTGATGGTGTTTATGTAAGGCGTATTACTTTGTAAGTGATACATAATTCGCTCAAACCCTGCAGTGCCCAAGCCTAAATTTAATATATTTAGTGTATCTACCGGTTTAAGTAAAAATAACATCATACACTGGTTTACAGGTACTATTACTTGCTCAGGGTGTATAAGGTTCATAACGCCCTGAATTGTAATGTCTTCATTGGTTTTTTGTGCAAGCGTTAACCAACAATATTCTTTATTTTGATACACGCATACGGGGCCGTATGCACTTTGCTGCGACTCAATAAGGTTACTTTTAATTGTATCTTCTTTTAGCTGACGCATAACTTAAACTATTAATGTATACACAATTACAGTGTGCCACGAAAAACACATTTTTAAATAGATTATTGTGTAACAAGGTTTGTAATTTAACCTCTAAATATAATATTGTATTAGCTATTAATTAGTTAGAAGTTATTCAAGGATTGAAAATGGGATTAATTTTAGGGCCTGCTGTTTTGGCATGGTTTGCAGTATTTATCTATTCTTTACGATTAGGGTATGTGCTTATTTATAAAAACATGGGCGCACTGACCACAGTGACTACTTTTGCAATTGGTATTATTGGTCTGTTGGCTTTTATGACGTATGGATATAGGCAGTTTGTAAACAATACCTCTGTTTGGGCATTTGAGATCCCAAGTTATTTTTTATTTAGCAAAATTGCTTTTATAGGTGTATTGAGTGGTTTTTTACTTAACTATTATATTAATCCTGAAAATAGTTCGGAGTTTTTGAGCTGTTTAGCATTTGTATTAATATTTATGTTTTCTGCTGGTGTGCTTGCAAGCTTAGGAGGGCATGAGGCCTTTTTGAAAGAATTTGATATTAAAACCACTCATTAAAAGTATGCATAATAAATTTTGGCCCAGTACCCATTAAAGGTAGTGGGCTTTTTACTATCCTAGTAACCTCTTGTAAATGCGCTTTAGCGTGCTCCTTTCTACATCTACCTCAAATGTATTGCCATAAAATCTTAGTTAAGTAATGGTTACACTATAATAATTAGGAGCTAATAGATGCTAAAAACACCTTTGAAAGTCACAACAACGTTACTCAAATTTACTGCAATTGCAGGCGCTTGCACACTTGCATTATCAGCACATGGTGAAACGCAATTACAATATACCGACCAACAAAAGTTACACGATATAGCAAGTGAAGTGTCGGCTACCCGTATCGGTAGTGACATTCAAACGCTGGTGGATTTTGGTACTCGCCATACGCTTTCAGAAACTAAATCGGATACGCGAGGTATTGGTGCGGCTAGGCGTTGGATAAAAAAAGAATTTGAAAAAATATCTGTGCAGTGTGGTGGTTGTCTGGAAATTATTGAAGTAAAGGACACTATATCGGGCGAAAAACGCATTCCTAATCCTGTTGAAGTGGTTAACATAGTGGCTATTCAACGTGGGTCGAGCGAGCCGAATCGCATGGTGATGATGTCGGGTGATATAGATTCACGTGTAAGTGATGTTATGGACTTTACGAGTGATTCACCGGGTGCTAACGATAATGCATCGGGCGTGGCAGGAGTAATAGAAGCAGCTCGTGTTTTAAGTAAATACAAATTTAATGGTTCGGTAGTTTACGCGGCGCTTTCGGGCGAAGAGCAAGGTTTGTTTGGCGGTAAAATATTAACGGCTTATGCACAAAAGCATAACTGGCAAGTTCATGGCGTTTTAAACAACGATATGATTGGCAATATTACCGGTATTAATGGGGTAACTAATAACACGACTGCACGTATATTTTCAGAAGGTACCCGTGTTGTAGAAACAAAAGAGCAAGCTAATACTCGGCGCTTTACAGGTGGTGAAGTCGATTCTGCGAGTCGTAATTTAGCTCGCTACATAGATACTATTGCTGACAGATACATTCCTAATTTAGATACAATGCTTGTATATCGATTAGATAGATTTGGCCGTGGTGGGCATCATCGTCCATTTAATGATGCAGGTTTTGCAGCGGTGCGTATTATGGAAACTAACGAGCACTACGATCGTCAGCATCAAGATTTACGCACTGAAAATGGTGTTGAGTATGGCGATACCATTGAAGGTGTTGATTTTGATTATACGGCTAAGTTAACTTCACTTAATGCGGTAACGATGGCGTCTATGGCGTGGGCACCCGCACCGCCAAAAGAAGTTAAAATAAAGGGCGCTGTTACAGCTGATACGTCGTTTTCATGGCAACAAAGCAGTGATGAAAATATTGCTGGCTATAAAATTTATTGGCGTTACACGAGCGAGCCGCAATGGCAGTTTAGTAAATACGTTGGTAAGGTTTCACAGTACACACTTAAAAACGTAGTGATTGATAATTATTACTTTGGTGTAGCCTCTGTTAGTAAAGACGGTATTGAGTCTCCAGTAGTTTTTCCGGGCGATGTAGGTTCGTTTGATCACAATATAAAATAATAGTTTGGCTAAAAACACAGCAAACAGAGCGCTTTAAGGTGCAAATGACCGTTTTATACTTGCACCTTATTTACTAAGCCCTTAGAGTGTTAAAAAAGAAGTAAAAGGTTATTAAAAATGCAACAACAAGAAAAAAAGCCGTTAACAGCAAAAGAGCAAGTTATAACTGATGAGCAAAGAATGCAGTGGCAACGCGAATGTTTTCAAGCAGCGCAAAAACATTTAGCCGAAAAGGGCATTATGCCAAAATCAGTAGTTGATAAAGACAGCCGATTTTTAGCACCACTTTGTGCAATGTGGAAATTTAAAGCGCAAAACGGTAAAACATATTGGGTAGTAACAGGGCGCTTACCTACAGATCATGCTGAAGTAAGTGCAGCTACAGATGCTCGCGATGCAATGCGTTATTTTTCTTTGCAGTGGCAACTAAAAGCGGATCAAATTATGAGTACAGGCGCGCGTGATAAAACGCAGGTAGATTTTGCTAACTTACTTATAAATAGAGCACATGGCTTGTACGAAATGTATGATAATGAACCGCTGTGGGCAAATGAACCAAAGTAACTACAGTTTGGGTTAAGTAACAATGTAGAGGGTGATAGCTTATTTATTGCCCTTTTCTTTATCTAATGGACAAGTGTGAAGGGGGTTGTATTAAACGCTGAAACAGGGCATTGCATACGTTGCCTTGGAATTCCCGCCTCCATAAAAACATTTCCTTGCTGAATAAAGCCATTTCGCTTAAAACGCTCTACCTCATTTAAAATACAATTAATGCTAACTTCTTCTATACCTTGGTTTGACGCTAATTCAACAATAAAGTTGAGAAGCGATTTATATACTTTGCGATTACGGTGCTCGGGTAATACAGCTATTCTGCCGATTAAGCCATCTGTACACAGCCGACCTGTTGCAATAGGGCAGTTTGCATCGTCTGTAACAAGTACATGTGATGCAATTTTATCTAGGCTATCAAATTCGATGTGCTTGGGGATATGTAACTCGTAAACAAAAACTCGCTCTCGAATTTTTTGTAGCATATCTTTTTTTATATCCCATTCAACCTTATCAACCAGATAGCCCATTGCAAACTCCTATTGATAGCCAATTAAAATGAGTAAGCAATCACAGCAAAATTATTTAAGCCAATATCAGGTGAAAATTAAAATTTTTAACTAACCTGTATACATAATATTTTACGCTGCAAAATGCTCACCATTATTAATAAAATTGGTATTATTACTCTTGGTCTATATTAAACCAAAGCCCCTCATTAACAAGTGTAGTAAAAGTTTGAGTAAAAACTAAACTTGGATTTGTTAAATTTAATGCTGAACTTTCAAATTCAGTATTATCGGTAAGTAGTTTTACCGCCGCTAAGTCAGTTAATGGCATAGCGTAATTTTCACCGTTTACACTTAATAACACTTCGGTATCGAGTTGCTGATAAATAGCACGCGTGCCACCTAAACGCTCAAACACAGTTTCTTCATCACTTAAATCATCGCTTATTTGCTCAGGTGTAAATGGAGGTTCTACTGGTGCTAAATCCATTTCATGTTTGGGCTGACTAAGCGTTGAGCCTAACCATTGTTTAAATAAATCGTCATTTTCTAAAAGTGCCGCCATCAGTGTTTTAACTTTATCAACTTCAAGGTTTGTAAGTTCACCTTTTGATTTTCTTAGTGTGATGTTGTGATCGGTATAACGTTTTTGTCCGCTTTCGGTATCAATAATATGATCGGCAAAGCTCGACAATAAATCTTGTTGATTTGGCGCTCTAAAACCAACTGAATAATTTAGTGCGTTTTCTACAGCGTAACCTTCGTGAGGGCACCCAGGTGGAATATACAAAATATCGCCTGGTTCTAATATGCAATCAATTACGGCTTCAAAAGGTTCAACTTGCAGTAATTTTTTGTTTTGAGCAAACTGCTTAAGTGTTGGGTCGGGTAAGCCTACACGCCAATGACGTTTACCTTCGCCTTGAATAATAAATACGTCGTATTGGTCTAAATGTGGACCAACACCACCATTAGGCGTTGAATAGCTGATCATTAAATCATCTATGCGCCAGTTGGGAATAAACCTAAAAGGTTCTAGCAGTTGTGCAGCATCGCTATGCCAGTGATCAACTGCTTGCACGAGTAAAGTGGAGTGATCGTCGGTTAACTGCTCAAAGTCTTCAAATGGACCTTGGTGCGTTTGCCAATCATTTTTATGATTGGTGATAATACGTGACTCTATGCTTTCTTCCATTGCTAGGCCGGCAAGTTCATTAGCATCAAGCGGGTCTTGAAAATTAGCAAAACCTTGTTTGATTAAAAGCGGCTTTTTTTGCCAAAAATGGCTTAAAAACTCTTGCTCAGACAAATTATTTATTTTTAATTGATACATACATTATGCCTACTGGTTAGTGCAATGGGGTTAAAACAAAAAAAGCGAAAGGATGATCCTTTCGCTTTTTAAAAGAGCAATTTAGTTTTTAAACTAAATCATCAATAAACTCAACAGCACGACCAATGTAATTAGCAGGTGTTAGTTTTTTCATTTCTACTTTAGCGTGCTCTGGAAGGTCTAAACCATCGATGAAGTCCGCCATTATTTCTTTGTTTACACGTTTACCGCGTGTTAAATCTTTAAGTTTTTCGTATGGTTTTTCAATGCCATATTTACGCATAACCGTTTGAATCGGCTCGGCTAGTAATTCCCAGTTTTGATCAAGCTCGTCAGCTAAACGTTGCTCGTTTACTTCAAGCTTACTTACACCTTTAAGCGTTGATTGGTATGCAATAATTGCATAACCCATACCTACACCTAGGTTACGTAATACGGTTGAATCAGTAAGATCACGCTGCCAGCGAGAAACGGGTAATTTTTGTGCAAGATGAGCAAAAATAGCATTTGCTAAGCCTAAGTTACCTTCTGAGTTTTCAAAATCAATTGGGTTAACTTTATGTGGCATTGTTGATGAGCCAATTTCGCCAGCAATTGTTTTTTGCTTAAAGTGATTAAGGGCAATGTAACCCCACATGTCACGGTCGAAATCTAACAATATAGTGTTAAAACGTGCAATTGCGTCAAATAATTCTGCAATATAGTCATGCGGTTCAATTTGTGTAGTAAATGGGTTTAGTGTTAAGCCTAAACTTGATACAAATTTATCTGCATGTGTATGCCAGTCGTAATCTGGGTATGCGCTAAGGTGAGCGTTGTAGTTACCAACAGCACCATTAACTTTACCTAGCATCTCTACTTGTGCAATTTGCTCGCGTTGACGCTTTAAGCGCATATATACGTTAGCAAACTCTTTACCCATAGTTGATGGTGTAGCAGGTTGTCCGTGCGTACGAGTCATCATTGGGATTGTTTTGTATTCAATTGCTTTAGCTTTAATTGCGCTTAAAAGTTCATCGCAATAAGGAAGTAAAACATTTTTACGCGCTTCGCTTAGCATTAAACCATGAGATAGATTGT
The DNA here is from genome assembly GCF_000238895.1 of Pseudoalteromonas sp. BSi20429. Classification (NCBI taxonomy): domain Bacteria; kingdom Pseudomonadati; phylum Pseudomonadota; class Gammaproteobacteria; order Alteromonadales; family Pseudoalteromonadaceae; genus Pseudoalteromonas; species Pseudoalteromonas sp. BSi20429. Next base: position 31,434 of record NZ_BADV01000008.1, read on the forward strand.
TAATATCTTCTGAAGTACAAGCAAAGTGAATAAATTCGTTTATTGCATGAAGCTCACTGTTATCGGCTACTTTTTCTTTTAGTAGGTATTCAACCGCTTTAACATCGTGATTTGTAGTGCGTTCTATATCTTTAACGCGTTGTGCATCAGCTTCACTGAAGTTATCTACAATGGCGTTTAGAAGTGCATTAGCTTCTTCGCTAAATGCAGGTACTTCTTTAATATCGCTTGCTGCAGCTAACGCTTGCAACCAACGCACTTCAACAATTACGCGGTATTTGATTAAGCCAAATTCGCTGAAAATACTGCGTAGTTCAGTGGTTTTGCTGCCGTAGCGACCATCCACTGGAGAGATAGCCGTTAACGCTGAAAGCTCCATAATAACTCCTAAATTTTAGTTTGAACGATAGTTAAATTTTTGTTTTAGCAATGGCGAGTATTTTTCTTTTTGCAAAGAAAAAGTGACGGCGTTTACCGCCCATTTGTCGCCATAATACTGCACTTCTAATGCCGGCGAGTAATAACGCACGGATTTTATTTTGAGTGAGCTGCTGTTTTAATAACTCGGGTTTACCATAAACCTGTATTCGGTGCCCAAGGGGGCTCAGCACCGACGAGTATATATCTGCTAAACCGGCAACAACGCTCTCATCGGTAATAGCAAAGTGGTCTAAACGACGATGAATATCATCAATTCGTTTACCTAATTCGTTTAAGCTTTTGTCGTTTGCACTTAGTGCTCGCTCAAGCTGCATTAAACCACCTACGTACTTTACAATTTCAACATCTTTTTGAGCGCCTGCGGTTAGCTGCGCCATTAATGTTTTGTAACCATCACGTAAGTTGTCAGTACCTTGGTAAACATCTTCTGGCGATGCCGGAGATGTTTGAATAATACTTGAAAGTAAGATTTCTAAATCATGTTCGTTATTGTTGCCGTACTGGGCAATTTTTTGAACTTGTTTAGCAGCCTGGCACATGGCGGCAAGCGCCATGACTTGGTGTTCATTCATTACTTAATCACCGAATCAATAATACCGCCACCTAAACAGATATCTTCTGCGTAAAATACGGCAGATTGACCAGGCGTCACTGCTTTTTGTGGCTCGTCGAACAATACGCGGGCCATGCCGTCTTCACCTACAAGTAAAGTACAGCTTAAGTCTTCTTGGCGGTAACGCGTTTTTACTGTGCAGCGAGTTGTGCCTTTAGGGCCAATACGGTCTACCCAGTGAAGTTGGTTTGCGTTAAGACCGTTGCTGTATAGGCGAGGGTGATCTTTACCTTGGCCCACAATAAGTACATTTCGCTCAAGGTCTTTATCTACTACGTACCAAGGCTCACCAGAACCTTCTTTCATACCACCAATTAACAAGCCTTTGCGTTGTCCAAGTGTGTGGTACATTAAGCCTTCGTGCTCACCTACGTTATTACCGTCAGTGTCTTCGATAACGCCAGGTTGTGCTGGTAAGAACTTTTGTAAAAAGTCTTTAAATTTACGCTCACCAATAAAGCAGATACCGGTACTGTCTTTTTTATCGTGAGTGATTAGGTCTTGTTCTTCTGCTATGCGGCGTACTTCTGGTTTTTCGATATCGCCTACAGGGAATAACGTTTGGCCAATATGTTCATGGCTTAGAGTATATAAGAAGTAGCTTTGATCTTTATTGTTATCAAGTCCGCGACACATTACGTATTTGTCATCGCGAAGCTCACGGCGAACATAGTGACCCGTTGCAATAAAGTCAGCACCGAGTGCTTGAGCAGCAAATTCTAAAAAGGCTTTAAATTTAATTTCTTTGTTACACATTATATCTGGGTTAGGTGTACGACCTGCTTTGTACTCAGCTAAAAAGTACTCAAATACGTTGTCCCAGTATTCTGCTGCAAAGTTAACAGTGTGAAGCTCAATACCTAACTTATCACACACTGCTTGTGCATCTTTTAAGTCATCAGCAGCAGCACAGTATTCATCATTGTCGTCTTCTTCCCAGTTCTTCATAAACAGGCCTTCTACTTGGTAGCCCTGTTGTTGTAATAAATATGCAGATACAGAAGAATCAACACCGCCGGACATGCCAACAATGACTTTAATGTGACTATTTTCGCTCATGAATAATTTCGCTTATACAGATTGCTGTTAACTTGGAAAGGCCGCGATTATAGCATGTATTTTGTTTGTGCTTAAAGAGACTAAGGGCTCAAAGAGGGGAATTAGTCAGTATTTTATTTATATAACAAATAGCAAACTAGACTTAAGCGGGTTATCAGGCTGTAACTTTAGTAATATTAAAGTGATCTTTACTAATGAATTAAGATTATAGAATAATTTATGTAGTTATTGAGTTTTATTAATAGTATTTTCTTTTAAAACTACTAGAGTAAATATACACTTAATAAAATAAAAATAGTGGTGAGTATATGAATGTAAACCACTTTAAGTCGCTTGATATATAGTCAATGGAATGAATATATGAATTACGCCTATCAAATAAACAAGATAAATTCTTTAGTTGAACACTACACAAACGAATCTGATTTTGTGGATAGTGAATTACTCTCCAGTAAAACGACAGAGTTTAAAAAGTCAGCCTATCACCTTTTTTATGAGTTAATAAAACTCAAAAAACCTCACATTTTCCAAGAACCAAACCATGTACATGAGTTATTTAGTTTAATTAAGGGCTCAACTGCTAAAAAGAACATTGAGCTAAAGGTGCTTGAGCATGTAGAGCACTGGTGGCTTGAATGGTATTTTGCTTTAGAAATGGACGAAAAGCTTAGTATTGAAAAAAGTGATATGCCAATGAGTTACTTACCTCAAAGTACGCTCAACCCTATGCGCAAACATGAGATAAGTCATTACGCTAGATTATTTACCGTTTTGCCAATGCCGGTATGTAATGTGTGTGCCAAAACGGGTGATATTTTAAAAGTTAATCAACGCTTTGTAGATGTTTTTGGTTATACAGTAGAGGATGTACCTAATCTTAAATCGTGGTGGGAAAAAGCGTATCCAGATCCGCAATATAGAGCACTTGTAAAAGATCTGTGGCAAGACTCACTTGAAAAGGCGCTGAATAATAATAACGATATACCCGCAAATAACTATCGAGTTTCATGTCGTGATGGTTCACAAGTGATGATGGAAATTTCAGGGATTGATATAGGCGAAGAGTTTTTAGCTGTTTTTAATGATGCTACAGAGCGTTTAGAAGCAGAGGATATACTTAGGGATATGGCCTTTTTGGATGCATTAACCAAGATTGCAAATAGGCGTCGGTTTGATGAAAAACTAACGCATGAGTACGAACGAGCAAAAGAATGCGAAGGCATGCTATCGATGATTATTATCGATATTGACCATTTTAAACAATTTAATGACCGGTATGGGCATGTAGCGGGCGATACGTGTTTATATGATGTGGCTCAAACAATTGCTTCAACGGTTAGTCGCCCAGAAGATTTTGTTGCTCGCTATGGGGGAGAGGAGTTTGTTGTTTTATTACCTCAAACCGATAGGCAAGGGGCGTTGTTTATAGCTGAGCAAATACAAAAAGCCGTAGAAAACTTAGCTATTGCGCACCAGGATAGCTTTACCGGATTTTTATCTATAAGTATGGGTATTAATACCATCAGTGACTATACAAATAGTGATGAAATCAGCTTTGTAAAAGCCGCTGATAACGCCCTATATTATGCTAAAAAACAAGGGCGTAACTGTATAGCGCTAAGCTCCGAGTAAATAAAATAGAGTTAATTATTTTATTTAAGCTACTCCCCAATATAGCTAATTATAAATAGTTTCTAGGCTTAATACTGGTCGATTCAGGCTGTCGTTAATACACTTCAATACTAAAGGACTTCTAAGCGGTAGTGATTTTGTTTGCTCTAATGTATACCAGTTAGCGCTGATAATGTCGGTATCTATTGGCGTTGGCGCTTTTATATTATCAGGCGCTTCAAATAAAAAGCAGAATCGTAAATAGTGCACTCCATTTTCGGCATGCAAATTATACACACCTAAAAAGCCGACTGGCTCAAGCGCTAAGCCTGTTTCTTCAAGTAGTTCTCTGCTTGCAGCTTGTGCAAGTGTCTCATTTTGCTCTAAATGACCCGCAGGTTGATTGTAACAAACCTGCTGTGTAAATTTATCGCGCTCTTTTACAAGTAAAAACTCATTTTGCTTTTTTACTATTGCCGCAACTGTTACATGCGGTTTATGCATCAACTACACCCTTAATTACTTTGTATTCACCACAATTAATATCATCTAACGTATAGTTGCCAATACTGTAGCGAATAAGGCGAAGTGTAGGGTGGCCAATATGCGCGGTCATTCGACGAACCTGTCTGTTTTTACCTTCATTAATTGTAATACTTAGCCAAGTGGTAGGGATTGCTTTTCGCTCGCGTACAGGCGGATTACGCGTCCAAATTGTAGGTTCATCAATTATTTTAACGTTAGCGGGGAGTGTAAGCCCGTCTTTAAGTTCTACGCCATTGCATAAATCATTAATTGATTCACTCGTTGGTTCACCCTCAACTTGTGCCCAGTAGGTTTTATTCGTCTTTTTATCAGGTGCCGTTAGGGTGTTTTGCAATTTTCCACAGTTTGTTAAAAGTAATAAACCTTCACTGTCTCTGTCTAATCTTCCTGCTGCGTAAACTTCTTTAATAGGTATAAATTCAGCGAGAGTTTTTCTGTCTGCGTCATCCGTAAATTGGCATAGCACGTCAAACGGCTTGTTGAATAACACAATTTTTCTGTCTTTAGATGCTATTTGCGGCTTTATTTCTCTTTTACCAGATGGCGTTTTGTTAAGTGCACTGCGTGAATAAGTACGGCCTGTACTTCTTTTTGGCTTGGATTCAGTTACTTGATTATTGCCTGATTTAGATCTCATTATATGCACCTAGCTGGTTTTGGTAATCCGGCGATTTTTGTTGCTTGCTTAGCAGGGCCTTTAGGGAATAATTTATATAAATAAAGGCTGTTTCCTTTGTCTTCACCGAGTGCTTTAGCCATTGCTTTTACAAGCATCCGAATTGCTGGACTGGTGTTATATTCAATATAAAAATCACGAACAAAGTTAATTACTTCCCAGTGTTGAACGCTAAGGGTAATGTTTTCTTGGATAGCAATTACAGGTGCAAGCTCCTTTGACCACAAAGTATGGTCAAGCAAGTAGCCTTGTTTGTCAGTTTCAATCTGTTGGTTGTTAAATTCAAGCATGAGTTACCACGTAATTGATTGATTAGTTGATAAAGTGAGTGCTACAAAGTCTTCATAGCTAATGGCTTTATCGTTATCTGTTAATTTTATTGCACGTACTTGCGCGTCTTGTTCAAGTATTAACAGTGTATCTGCAAATTGCCTAAATTGTTTTTTTGCAAAGCAGGCATCACCAACAAGTAGCACGTTATCGTCTGATAAAATTAAGTTCTCTAGCTGATTTGCCGAATAATAGTTAAGCGGCTTAGAAAAAATATGTAATGTACTCATAAATTCACCACATGTTGCTGCGCTTTAATTAATGTTTGTTGTTGGCTAAAGTTAAGAGCTTTTGCCTCTATGAGTAAATCATGTTTATTTAAACCATAATCAAGCAATGACTTTTCACACACGTAGATGTTTTCAACATCATAGATTTCGAGTGTTTTAATATTTTTAAAAAAATCTTTTAAGCCAATATTGTTTGGTTGTTGATGTTTTTTTAAAGCCAAAACGGCAGGGCCGCTAAACAACCAACTTACATTTTGGTCAACGGCAGCAAATATCAATGTCATATCAAGTGCATCACGAATATTTAAATCGTCAAATGGACTGCACTGACTCATTACTAATACGTTTATCATTTAAATTGCACCCATTTATCAGCGTCGCTTGCAAGCATTGCAAATTCAGCTAACCCTGCGACTGCAAATACACCTGTGTTTTTAATATCTAACCCGCGTTTTTCAGCGGCGGTAACACACAGCATTAAATTTAGTTTTTGATCGGCGAGTTGCTGCCAAAGTGCTGAAATTTGAAGTTCGTCTGAGGATAAATCAAAGTGGGTGGATGCATGATAAATACCTTGCTGGTATAAAAAAATAGCATCAATGGTGTGCCCTTGGGCTAAACATGCATTCGCAAACTTAACAATGCGTTGCGTTGTATCGTGATCGGATGGTGGTGTATGTAATGAAAGAACAAAACGTGACAAAACAATTCCAATAAAAAAGCCCCAATTAAGGGGCTATTTTAACAGAACTATTTAATTAGTCATCACTTGCGCCAAGTAGAGCAAGTAAAGACGTAAATAAGTTATATACGCTTAGGTATAAAGACACTGTTGCGCGAATGTAGTTGGTTTCGCCGCCGTTAATGATTCGGCTTGTATCGAATAAAATCAAGCCAGACATGATCAATACAACTGCCGCATTAAGCACCATAAACATAAGTGAACTGCCAACAAAAATATTAACAATGCTAGCTACAATCACAACGATTAAGCCAACCGTTAAAAAGCCACCCATGAATGAGAAGTCTTTTTTAGTGTTCAGTGCATAAGCAGATAAACCAAAAAAGATAAGCGCCGTAGAACCTAACGCTTGCATAATAAGCATTGGGCCATTAGGCATTGCAGCATAATGGTTAAGCAATGGACCTAAGCCTGCCCCCATTAAACCTGTGAAAGCAAACACCCAAAATACACCAGATGCTGTATCTGCTTTTTTATTTACAACAAATAATAAACCGAACGAAACAAGTGTAAACACAATTCCCATAAAGTAAGGTAATTGTAGTGCCATTGAAATACCGGCTGTAACAGCACTGAATGCAAGTGTCATAGCTAGTAAAAAGTAGGTGTTTTTAAGTACCTTGTTTGTTTCAATGGTAGACATTACCGGTTTCGCGGTATTGTACGATTGATTAAACGCCATTGTAGAGCTCCTTTAAGTGAAACGTGTGTGTTTCGATAATTTAACTAAAATTAGATTACCAACTCTTATATGTTTGGGCAAACCTTTGTAGATCAATAGAGTTAAATATTTAAATAAAAGAGTATTGACGGCTAAATTAAAAACACTTTGTTCTAACTTTAGACAAATTAATTGTTTTTTAAGCACTTAAACAATTAATTAAAAAAAAAGCTTCACAAAAGGGATGGTTTTCCCTATTATGCAGGCCGTGCGGAGAGATGGCAGAGTGGTCGAATGCACCGGTCTTGAAAACCGGCATGGGTTTATAGCCCATCTAGGGTTCAAATCCCTATCTCTCCACCACTTATTTAAT
>NZ_BADV01000007.1:0-1216 GCF_000238895.1 Pseudoalteromonas sp. BSi20429
CTTGTATGGATAATAAACCCATAAATTAATTAATACTTTAACCAAGTTCGGGTAATGTGAGGCCCAAGCTTTGGCTGCAACCAAAGCCTTTTATACAGTAGTTCGATTGATTGAAGGCTCCTCTATTGAGAGACCGATAACAAGAAAGAACGCTGTATAAACTCCAAGCATTAAACTCGGATAGTCAACGGGGCCTCGAGCCCGAATCGCAAGGCAGAGTCAGCTTATTATGAATACACTCAATAATCAAAATGAAATTAACGTCGGTGTCGATACAGGTAAAACTCAACTCGATATTTACATCCGACCGTTAGATATATATTTCACCGTAGAAAACAATGACGGCGGCATTAAACACGCTATAAAAACACTAAAAAAGCACCCAATAACGCGTGTTACTATTGAAGCAACTGGGCGCCTTGAACACCCCTTTATTATGGCGTGTGCTCAAGCGAATATCCCTTTCGTTGTTGCTAATCCCGTTAATATTAAACGTTTCGCAGGCGCTATTGGCCAAAAAGCAAAAACAGATAAACTTGATGCGCAACTCATCGCTCATTTTGGTGAAGCAATAAAGCCACCACTCTCATCTTTAAAGCCAGAGCAGATGCGCTTGATGAGTGATTTACTTTCTAGAAGAAGGCAGTTAATGGATATGCAAACGATGGAGAAAAATCGTTCAAAGATAATGCCAAAAACAATATCATCACTAATAAAACCTATCCTAACGGCATTAAAAAATCAGATTGACAAAGTAGATTTGAAACTACAAAAACTCATCAAAGAATGTGACGAATATAAGGTCAAGAATGACATTATTCAAAGTGTGCCTGGCGTTGGGAATGTTGTCGCATTTAACTTACTTAGTGACATGCCTGAGCTTGGGTGTGTAAACAATAAAGAGGCTGCATCACTGGTTGGTGTTGCACCATTTAATCGAGAAAGTGGTGCTTATCAGGGTAAACGGATGATACGAGGTGGACGGCCAAAAATTAGAACCGCAATGTATATGGCAATGATGTCAGCTATCCAATGTAACCCTAAATTTAAAGCTATTTATCATCGGCTAGTCGCGGCAGGAAAACCTAAAAAAGTGGCTATTATTGCCTGTATAAGAAAGCTTATAGTAATCATAAATTCTATGGTGAGGGATGGTGTCATGTGGGATCCTAAAATGGTTTGAAATTAGGAATTGACACCATAGTCACTTGTTAGG
>NZ_BADV01000006.1:0-107783 GCF_000238895.1 Pseudoalteromonas sp. BSi20429
TTTTTTGTGCGTAAAACTTAGGGAAGTATCACAGCAGATCGGTTAATAATATACCTACACCAATACGTTCTACATCCGCATTGTAATCAATTAAGCTTTCGCCATAACCGTTAAAGTATTGTGCATAACCACGAACGCGGCCCCATAAAGGAAACGACCAGTCGAGTTGAATTGCACCACGATTATCTGAATTTAAATTGTTACGTGTCATAAAGCTAAATTCATGGTCATGAAAACGATACGCGCCGCTAAACTCAAAGTAACCCATGTATTTATATATGTCTGGGTTGTCGTCGCCATTGGCTTCTAAAATATCTTCTTTTTCGTCCTCAGCTATTCGGTACCAAGGTTTAAAGCTAAAAACAAAGCCTCTGTTTTCCCAGATAAAGTCTGCATAAATACGGTTCCACGAACGTGAGTTTGGTTGGCTTCGACCATTTGATTGATGCGAAATACCTAATGCGATTGCCATTTCGTCGCCCCATAATACGTTTTCTGGGTCGAGGTAATTTATCCAAAATATCTCTGGTTCGTAGTTGGTTTCACGAAATGGAGACGAAATTTCTGAGTTATAAATCTGCCAATATGATTGCAGTGTAAAGCCAAAAAATATGGCTTGGTCTTTATCCGAAAAATCATCGTAAAGAGGCACTTTTATCGATAGCTGGTATTTTGCTTCTAAGTTGTCGAGCGGTTCACCGTCGTTATCGTCTGTTAGTACATCAAAGCCATCAAATGGGCGATCGTTTGGGTGTGATACGTACGAAAGCGGTAAAATATAGTTACGCTTATGTGGCGTAATTACATTTCTATTTTTTTTACCTACTTCTTCACGAGCTTGGCGTTTATCAAGCGCGGTAAGTTGTTTGTTTTCTTCAAGAGCTGAACACTTTTTACGAAGATCGTCTAATGTTTGTTTACCATCCCCGCCAATTACTTCATTTAAAATACACTGCTTTACAAGTTCGATGTCGTTGTCTTGCTCATTTGTAGCAACTTCTTCTTGTGCGAAGGTAGCTGTACTTATTAAGGCAGAAAGTGTGATCCAGTGGCGCCAGCTCATTGTAATTCCTTGTGAGTTTGGGTTGTGTTGTATGCGTTAATTTAATTATAACGTCTTTTTACATATGTAACGGTGAACTTTTACTGAATTTGTATTTATAACAAGTTCTATACGTATAAAAAGTAAATATAGATCAAAAGAAAAGCGGCCTAAGCCGCTTTTCTAATGCACATTAACTATTTTAGTTAATGTGCTCTCACGCAATGAGAAGGGTGAGCTAGAGCTCAAATATGTTAGTAAAAAACTTATAAAGTTCGGTGCCTTGGTTAACACTCGCCGAGGCAAAGTGCAAAATGGCAATTGCATCGCAATCGAGAGTAAGTGTTTGCAGTGGTTGCTCGCTTAAGTAGCGCTCCATGCGCAAAATATTAGCAATAGGCTCACCGGCTTTAATGTGCCCACCAAGTGGGGCTATGTATTCAACCATGCCGCCAATGGGGGCGTAATAAGCAAAGTAGTTATCTAAATTACATGCATAGCGAGTCATATTAGCTGGCGTATGCGGTGCGTTTTGTAATACGCCTTTGTGATTTAAGTAACTTAAAATGCTGTTTGCATCGTTTAATGCTTCTTTTAAGTCTATTTTTTCTTGGCTGCCTAGCTCTACAGTAAATGCTTCTACAGGTATTGATAATTCGCGACCTTGTCCGCTAAGCGCATCACTTAAATGCCACCATGGGCAAAAGTTAGCTTCATCCATAGCGCCGTCAAAATCACTAGGAATAAGCAGTACATGTTCAATATTAAAGTAACGTGCGCTGTCGGTTGCATAGGTTGGGCAGTACAAATGCTTGCTTGAAATAGGGCCTGTGTGTAAATCGAGTACTATATCAGCCTGATGAGCGAGCTTTTGTAGGTTAAGTGCAATGCGTTTACCCGTATTAAGTAAATAAGCAGGGCCGTTAAGTTTGCTGTCTACTTCGTCAATAAGTGCCTGTTTGAAGTTACTTTTTAATGTAGCGTCGTCATACTGGGTATGATTTTGTGCAAACTGTGCCACTAAATTTTTATTGTAGTGATACATGCGATTCCAATTAGTACCCGTAATCGGATCGAACCTGCCAAGGGTAAACTCGCCAGATTTTTGATTACAACCAATTGGGTTAGCATAAGGCACTAATGTAATATCGCCATTAAGATTTAAGTTTTTTAACTGCTCAAGTAGCTGAAAAATAACTGCGTTACCTTGCACTTCAGCGCCATGCATATTGGCCTGAACATAAACACTAGGCCCTGTGCCATCGCCTTTTAAACGATACACCGGAATTGTAAGCGGTAAGCCGTTTGCAACTTCCCCTACTACAATGTTCTCTTGGCTGATGTGTGTTGTATTACTCATGCTTATTACCTTAAGTAGTGGCTGGCATTTTCGGCTTGGCGAACACAGGTAAGTTCACCATTTTGCAATGTGTACTCGGCGGCGAGCTCGTGGCATAAAAAATACGGCATACTTTCGGTAAAGCCGTAAGCACCGCATTGGCTAAACACTAGCCAGTCGTGCTCATTTAAATCGCTTGGCAGGTTATGTTCACCCAAGCAATCAAGCGCTGTACAAAGTGGGCCGTATAAAGTGACCGCTTGAGTTTTAGCACTGGATTCACGCAGTAACGCAGCAGGAAAATCTTGACTGGTAACAGCAGGGCGTAATAAGTGATTTATACCGCCGCTTAAAATGACTTGCTGTTGATTATAGTTTTGTTTGCGCTCTATTACTGGGTTTGCGTAATGACCACATTCGCCAACGGCATAACGACCAAGTTCCATCCATAATTCTTCCACACCCGCATCATTTTTAATTTTAGCGAGCGCAGCTATTAAGTCATCCCAATCAAGCGTTGCTTCATTTTGTGTATAAGGAATACCTAAGCCGCCGCCTAAATCTAAAATTTTAAGGCTAATATTTAAATCGCTGGCAAGTTGGCTAAGTGGTGCAATCATTTGTGACCACAATTCGCTTAGCTTTTGCGTGCTAAGCATGTTGCCCCACTGAAAAATATGCAAGCCGTCAAACTTAAGTGCAGGGTAGTCAGCTACATTGAGTGCTTGCCACTCATCACAACCTAAACCAAACGGCGTAAGGCTGTCGCCGCCCAGTGGGTTTTTTTCACCCTCAGGCCAGCGTAATTGCACTCGCAGTAATACTTGTAACTGCGTATTTTGTCGTTGCGCTTGTTGGTTTAACCAACGTACTTGATTGAGGCTTTCGGCTACGAATATACGTACTCCGCGCTCAATAAAGTGTTTAATTTGTTTAGGGCTTTTTGCAGGCCCTGTGTTGAGCACGCGCTGTGAGCTAATACCTTGTGCTAGCACTTGCTCAAGCTCACCTTTACTTGCTACGTCAAAATTAAAGCCAGCGCTGTCTAAGCTTTGAATAATTTTAGACAGTGGATTTGCTTTTACCGCGTACCACAGTTTTACATCGGTTTGCGCAACTAAACGTGCAAGATGCGCGTTTAGTTGATCTAGGTCGTAAACAAAAAAAGGTGTATCAAGTTGTTGTGTAATTGTATTTACAGCGGTTTTGATAGGCGTGCTCAAAAAGCTCATTATCGTAAAACCTCTTCAAGCAATAACGATGCATCGCTTTTTTCGTCGCGGTATTTAACTATTAACGCACACGACATGCTTAGGCCTTGCTCGCGCGCCCACTCGTTTGACGCAGGGCGAGAGCCTGGTATTACAATCGCGTATTCTGGGATTGGCTCGCCTTTATCTAGTTGGCGCTCGTTTACGCAGTCGTATACCGGAATAGTCGCCGATAAACGCACGCCTGGGGCAAGTACTGCACCTTTTTTAATGACTACACCTTCAACAATAATACAGCCAGCGCCAATAAAGGCGTCGTCTTCTACAACTACTGGGCTTGCACCAATTGGCTCAAGTACACCACCAAGCTGCACTGCAGCACTTAAATGTACGTTTTTACCTACTTGTGCACACGAGCCAACTAATGCGTGGCTATCTACCATTGTGCCTTCGTCGATGTATGCACCAATGTTTACATACGCTGGTGGCATAATAATCGTGCCTTTAGCAACATAAGCACCACGGCGAACACTAGAGCCACCCGGCACCATACGTACGCCATCGTCAGTACTAAATTCTTGCGGAGCTAAGTTATGTTTATCAACAAAACCACCTGCAAACTCAGTATTAGTGCCATTTTTGAAGGCATCCAAAATGCCTTGTTTTACTTCTACGTTAGCTTGCCATTGGCCGCTTTCGTTTTGTGATGCTGCGCGTACTGCGCCCGATTCTAAATTATTTAATAGTTCTAACCAGCTCATTATAAAAACCTGTATTTAATGCCAAGATAAAATGGTGTTGTTTGCAGTTGTGATGCAATCGGTTTGAGTTAACTCAAGGTGTGTTAAAGGTGGACGAAGTTGCGGGCTGCTTAAGCGACCTTGCAAATGCATCAATACCTTTACGGGAATAGGGTTTGCAACAGCAAATAGGCTATTAATAGCGCTTGACCACTGGGCAAATAAATTAGGGTGTTGACCACTTAAGCTGCGTTTAACAAACTCGTGAGTTTGTGCGGGCCATGCATTTGCAGCTACCGACACCAAACCTTTTGCGCCAGCTTGAGCAAAATAAGGCATTAGCGCATCGTCGCCACTAAAAATAGCTAAATTAGGCGCAGCTTGGCGATAAGCTTCAAACTGAGCAATGCTGCCGCTCGCTTCTTTTAACGCCCATAAATTTTTATTATTTTGTAAGTTTTGAATTGTTGCAGTTGGAATGCTAACAGCACTTCGACCCGGTACGTTATAAAGCATACACGGGTGAACACTTGCATTAAGTAGGCTTTCAAACCAATGAGTTTGACCTATAGCGCCAGGCTTTGCATAAAGCGGTGAGCCAAGTAAAAAGCTATGAATTGGGAGTGTATTACAGTAGTTAACCCACTCAATTTGTTGCTTTAAGTTACTACCGCCCACAGCAACCATGAGTGGTACTGCTGGTTTTAGCTGGCATACGTGTTCAACAATGGCTTGTTGCTCTTTTAGCGTTAGTGCTAAACCTTCGCCCGTGCTGCCAAGTAGTAAAATACCGTTATGCGCTGCTTCTTGATCGCTAACCAGTTTAGTTAACGTGTTGTAGTCAACATCGCCGTGTTGATCAAATGGCGTTACGAGCGCGGTCCACAATGAGTAGTCGTTTAAATTGAAGTTGTTGATCATCTCTCACGAACTTATAATTTGTACCAACTTTATTAAAAACGTGATCATTTTAGCGATAACTAATTTAATGCAATTGGTATTATTCGAAGAGTTAAAAAGCTTTATGGAAGGAGCCGCATTAACGTCGTTCGAACTAATAATTCGAAGAGCGAATGGGCTTAAAATAATAGGGCGCACGGCCTTAATATTTAAGACCAGAAGCTCTCCACCAAACTAATAAGCTGCTTTTATAAGCAGCTATTGGTGACAGTCGCTAGGGTTCAACCTAGTCGCCCGAAATAAACACCTCGCAAAAGTGGTTACTTCTCGGCGTTAATTCCCCTCACGTATGCTCACTGGAGTTTGCGCTCCTAACATACGCTACCTGAATAACGCACCTCTTCTAGCCCTTTACACCTGTTTGTAGAGTAAAAACTTACAAACCTGTGCAATTTAAATAGGGTAATTACGGCGATTAAAGCATTTTAGCCGTCTAGGTGTCAAGCGACTAAATGCATATTCATTCATCCATAATGGGAGTGGTTACGTATTGGGTGCTTTTCTCGTACACTAGCAATATAAGTAGTGAGGTATTTAATTAGTATGGAAAAATTTAGCGATATTTATAAGCGAGCGGTAGAGCGAAAAGGCTCCGAAAAAATGCTTAAGTTATTACTTGCAAAACCGCTATCTAAAAAACAACTAAGCACGTTAAGTGACGACGATTGGCTTGAGGAATTTACTCGAAAAGTATTTCAAAGCGGCTTTTATTGGTCAGTCATTAATAATAAGTGGCCAGGCTTTAGAGAGGTTTTTTGGGATTTTAGCGTTGATAAGTTATTAATGATGCCACCTGATATGCTGGAACAAAAAGCAACGGATGAGCGAATTGTTCGTAACTATAAAAAAGTAAAAACAATTACCGAAAATGCTTACATGATCCACGAAATAGCAGGGGAACATGGCAGTTTTAGTCAGTTTATCGCTAATTGGCCAGCAGACGATATTATTGGTTTATGGGCGTATTTAAAAAAACATGGTGCGCGTTTAGGCGGAAATACAGGACCTTATGCGCTACGAGCACTTGGTAAAGATACCTTTTTACTATCACGCGATGTAGAGAGTTACTTACGCGCCCATAAAATTATAGATGGCGGCTTACAAACTAAAAAGTCACTAAATGCAACCCAAGCTTTTTTTAATGAAATGCAAAAGCAAAGCGGCTTAAGTATGCAAGAGTTAAGTTTAATTGTTGCTTATGGCGTTGGTGACAACCGTGTTGGTATAAGTCAGCAATAATAGGAATTACCATGAAATTAGTGCCAAGATACACAGACATTACGGAAAACTTTGCGATAGAAGATTTTCCTGCAAGTGTTGCCTCTCCTCAGCTATTGCTGTGGAACGAGAGCTTAGCAAAAGAGTTTAATATTAACGTTGCAGCTGATTTGCGTGCTAGCACTTTTAGCGGTAACGAGAAACAGGCGATTCCTGCAGTAGCACTTGGTTACTCTGGGCACCAATTTGGGCATTTTTCACCACGTTTAGGCGATGGGCGAGCGCATTTATTGGGCGCTATTAATGATGATAAAAACCAGTTGTGGGATATTCAATTAAAAGGCTCTGGTGCTACTCCTTACTCAAGAGGGGGGGATGGGCGTTGTGCTCTTGGTCCTGCTATTCGTGAATACGTAATGAGCGAGGCAATGCATGCACTAGGCATTAAAACCACACGCTGCTTAGCGGTTGTTGGTAGTGGCGAAACGGTTTATCGTAATCCGCCACAAGCAGGCGCCATAGTGACTCGTTTAGCAACGAGCCATATTCGTGTTGGCTCGTTTCAATATTTAGCAACGCAAGGCGATGTGGAAGGGCTTAAAAATTTAGCCGATTTAGCTATAGAGCGACACTACCCAGAAATAACGGATACAGGATCGCAGCGTTATTTAGCATTTTTAGGCGCTGTGATTAAAAACCAAGTTAAGCTAGTTGTGAGCTGGATGCGTGTTGGCTTTATTCATGGAGTAATGAATACCGATAATACGCTAGTAAACGGAGAAACCATTGATTACGGCCCGTGTGCCATGATGAATAGCTTTGACTTTGATACCGTATTTAGCTCTATCGACAAACAAGGTCGGTATGCATTTGGTAATCAACCTAATATAGCTAACTGGAACTGTGCTCGCTTAGCTGAGAGTTTAATACCACTTATTAGCGATGATGACGAGCAAGCGGTTTCATTAATGACGCCATTTATTAATAGCTTTGCAGATCAGTTTAATACTGAGTTTACGGCTATGTGGGCACAAAAACTGGGTTTAAATGAATCTTTCAATAGTAGTGGCGAGTTAATCGCAGAGTTGTTAACACTATTAAAAGATAACCAGCTCGATTACACCAATACTTTTGATGCGCTTACTGAATCCTTAAAAGAAGAAGTAGTAATACCAGAGTCGCTAATTGAATGGAGAGCTAAGTGGGTAAGCTTAACCGACGATAATAGTTATGAAGTAATGAGAGCTGCAAATCCTCGTGTAATACCGCGTAATCATGTGATCGAAGAAATAATTGCACAATATAACGCTACTGGGTCTAGTGAGTTGCTACAGCGCTTTATAAAAATAGCCAGTAACCCATATTCTGACAGTGAAAAATTATCAGAATTTCAAGCTACGCCGATAAATGAGAATGATTACCAGACTTTTTGTGGTACTTAACTCTTAACTTTAAATATAACCACATGATTAAAAAGAGTCATTTTTTAATCAAACATGCGCATATATCTAGGGGAATGTTAATTCTGGTGGTATTATGCGCCGAATTAAAGCCAAGCAATGTTTCTTTGCATTTACATTTATAAGTGCATTTAATTTAATTGCTCTTACATTCCTTGCTAAGTACTAATTTACAAAAAACTACTATATTTATTTTTCAATAAAGTTTTAATTTCGCCTATAGTAAGTGGATGTGTGTTGTGACTGGGCATAGAAAAAAGTTATAAACTTTATTTTTCGTTAAGTATTGATTAACAAAGGCTCAGTTAGTCTATATAAAACTGATTGAGCTAGTATCGATTAGCTACAATTTAAAATTGTTCAAATGGGAAGAAAACAATGAAATTAAAATCACTTACAATTGCAATCGCGTTGGCTGCAACTAGCGCATCTACATTCGCTGCTGATAAAGAAGAAGGTTTCTACATTGGCGCATTTGGCGACTACTATGACGCATCTTGGAAAAACATGCGTGCTCAAGCTGGTCTTGACGTAAATGAATCAACTGGCTGGGGTGTTGAAGCCGGTTACCGTTTCAGTGATTACTGGAGCGCACGTCTTGAATATGCAGATATGGATTTTAATGCTTTTGATAAAGTTGCTGGCAACCGCAACAGTATTGATGGCGAGCGTTACGGTATTGATGCTCTTTACCATTTAAATGGTGGTCCTTTCTACGGTCTTTTCGGTATTAAAGAAATGGACGTAGTAGATGACAACACATTCTTAAATGCAGGTGTTGGTTACCAACATTTCATTACAGATGGCTTATTTGTAAATGCTGAAACAGCTGTATACCAAGGTCTTGACCGTGGTTACACAGATGTAGGCGCTAAAATTGGTATTAACTACTTATTTGGCCAAAATTCAGCTCCTGTAGAGCCAGTTAAACCAGCTCCAGAGCCTAAGGTAATTGAAGTAGCTGTAGCTCCTACAGATAGCGACAACGACAACATTCCTGATGCAGATGATAAGTGTGCTAACACACCTATGACTGATGCAGTTGATGGCACTGGTTGTACTTTATATGAAGACAAAGAAGTAACTGTAAGCTTATTAGTGACTTTCCCTAACAATGCTTCAGCAGTATCTACTCAGTACTTAAACGATATTGAAAAAGTATCTGCATTCTTAAAAGAGTACCCAGATACAACAGTACTTTTAGAAGGTCACACTTCTTCTGTAGGTAAAGCAACTTACAACAAATGGTTATCTAAAAAACGTGCTGATGCAGTAGCTAAGCAATTAGTTTCTGATGGCATTGCTAAAGACCGTATTACTACAGTTGGTTTAGGTGAAGAGCGTCTTAAAAATGATGCAAACACTAAAGCTGCAAACGCAGAAAACCGTCGTGTAGAAGCGCATATCAAAACTATCAAAAACGTTAAAGTTTTACGTTAATTAAATAGTTTGTAATAAAAACCCAGCTAAGTGCTGGGTTTTTTTATGCCTGTAATAAATTAATATTGGTTAATGGTAATGATTCTTACTTAACAAGTATTCATGAAAATAGTTTTTACTACAACCACTATTCATAGTATTTATAATCGGTATAATCAGTTGCGTAACTGGATGGATTTTCATCTATCCATAAAAGCTTTATAATTACGCGTTAGAATACTATAAGTATTGGGTAACTTATTTGCGCTTGAAGCGCTACCGGATACTTTCACGTCACCAAGAGGGCAATATTGTGCTACAAGAATATCGTAAACACGTAGAAGAACGTGCCGCGTTAGGTATCGTACCAGCGCCATTAGATGCTCAGCAAACTGCTGATCTTATTGAATTAATCAAAACTCCACCTGCAGGTGAAGAAGAATTCATTTTAGATTTGTTCATTCAGCGTATACCAGCAGGTGTTGATGATGCTGCTTATATTAAAGCGGGCTTCTTAGCAGCTGTAGCTAAAGGTGAAACTAATTCTCCACTTGTTTCTAAAGAAAAAGCGGCAGAATTATTAGGTACAATGTTGGGCGGTTACAATATCGCACCAATGATTGACCTACTTGATGACGAAACACTTGCACCAATCGTAGTTAAAGGCCTTTCAAATACATTACTTATGTTTGATGCGTTCTACGATGTAGAAGAAAAAGCAAAAGCAGGTAATACATTCGCTAAGCAAATTATTGAGTCTTGGGCAAATGCAGAATGGTTTACTAATAAACCAGCTGTTGCTGAAAAGATTTCAGTTACTGTATTTAAAGTAACTGGCGAAACAAATACTGATGACTTGTCTCCTGCACCAGATGCATGGTCTCGTCCAGATATCCCACTTCATGCTTTAGCAATGCTAAAAATTGAACGCGATGGTATTACACCTGATAAAGCGGGCGAAGTTGGTCCAATTACTCAGATTGAAGAATTAAAAACTAAAGGTTTACCACTTGCTTACGTAGGTGATGTTGTTGGTACGGGTTCTTCTCGTAAGTCTGCAACTAACTCTGTACTTTGGTTTATGGGCGATGATATCCCGTTTGTACCAAACAAGCGTGTTGGCGGTGTATGTTTAGGTAATAAAATTGCTCCAATCTTCTTCAACACAATGGAAGATTCAGGCGCATTACCAATCGAATTAAATGTTGATGAACTCAACATGGGCGAGCAAATCGACATTTATCCGTACGAAGGTGTTGTTAAGCAACATGGTACTGATAAAGTGATTTCTACTTTTGAGCTTAAATCTGATGTGATTTTAGATGAAGTTCGTGCTGGTGGTCGTATTCCACTAATCATCGGTCGTGGTTTAACTGATAAAGCGCGTACATCTCTTGGCTTAGGCGCAACTGATACATTTAAAGTACCAACAGCAACAGAAGTTTCTGATAAAGGCTTCACACTAGCGCAAAAAATGGTTGGTAAAGCATGTAACGTTGCAGGTATTCGCCCAGGTCAGTACTGTGAGCCTAAAATGACAACTGTTGGTTCGCAAGATACAACAGGTCCTATGACACGTGATGAACTTAAAGATCTAGCATGTTTAGGTTTCTCTGCAGATTTAACAATGCAGTCATTCTGTCATACATCAGCTTATCCTAAGCCTATCGATGTAAGCACTCACCATACGCTTCCTGATTTCATCATGAACCGTGGCGGTGTTTCACTTCGTCCAGGTGATGGTATTATTCACTCGTGGTTAAACCGTATGTTATTACCAGATACCGTAGGTACTGGTGGTGATTCACATACACGTTTCCCATTAGGTATTTCATTCCCAGCAGGTTCGGGTGCAGTAGCATTCGCAGCAGCAACCGGTGTTATGCCACTTGATATGCCTGAATCTATTTTGGTTCGTTTTAAAGGCGAAATGCAACCAGGTATCACTTTACGTGACCTTGTTCATGCAATCCCTTACTACGGTATCAAACAAGGTTTATTAACAGTTGAGAAAAAAGGTAAAATTAACGAATTCTCTGGTCGCGTACTAGAAATTGAAGGCGTTGAGCACCTAACTGTTGAGCAAGCGTTTGAATTATCAGATGCATCTGCAGAGCGTTCGGCAGCAGGTTGTACTGTTAAGTTATCTAAAGAGTCTATCTCTGAATACCTTGAATCAAACATTGTTATGCTTAAGTGGATGATTTCTGAAGGTTATGGCGATGTACGTACGATTGAACGTCGTATTACTGCAATGCAAGATTGGTTAGCTAACCCAGAACTAATGGAAGCTGACGCTGATGCAGAGTACAAGCATATCGTTGAAATTGATTTAGCTGAGATTAAAGAACCTGTTCTTTGTGCTCCAAATGACCCAGATGATGCGCGTCTTCTTTCTGATGTTGCTGGCGAGAAAATTGATGAAGTATTCATCGGTTCTTGTATGACTAATATTGGTCACTTCCGTGCTGCTGGTAAGTTGCTTGATGGCTTTAAAGGTCAACTTCCGACTCAGCTTTGGGTTGCTCCACCTACTAAGATGGACAAAGACCAACTTACAGAAGAAGGTTACTACGGTATTTTTGGTCGTGTTGGCGCACGTATCGAAACTCCAGGTTGTTCACTATGTATGGGTAACCAAGCACGTGTTGCAGATAAAGCAACGGTTGTGTCTACCTCTACACGTAACTTCCCTAACCGTTTAGGTAATGGCGCAAACGTATTCTTAGCATCATCTGAGCTTGCTGCAATTGCTGCAATCATTGGTAAATTACCAACAGTTGCTGAGTACCAAGAATATGCTGCGAAGATCAATGCAACGGCGTCAGATACATACCGTTACTTGAACTTCCACCGTATGCCTGCTTACACTAAAAAAGCAGACAACGTGATTATTCAACAAGCTGTATAATTTTTAGAGTTTGTTTAAAAACCCGCTTAGGCGGGTTTTTTATTGGCTAAAATAAATATTAGATAGTTCATGCTTCTTTTTTTATATTATTGTATTAAATCTAGTCTTAAGTTGCTTTTAAAGTAAGTAATCGCGCAAAAATTCCTATCAAAATGCATTAAAATCCTCATCAATATTCTCATTATTTTAGGCGAGATTTTATGACAGCATTAAACAACCAGAATTTACTGCAACTACGTTTTGTTAACCAAGCAAATATTGATTTGGTTAAGCCTTCTTTTGATAACCTGCCTGCAAATCCTTATGCAGATGGTGCCTTTCGTAAACGTCGTTACTCAGTAGTTAAAATGCAAAATGGTGAAATAAAGTTACAACAAACCAAAGCATTTGTTCAAGACGATTCAATTAATACTTTTCAAGGTAATGTAGAGCGAACTTACGAAAACCTAGAGCAAAGTTTACTTGAGTCAGAAGGCATGAAAAGCATTGTAAATGAGTTTCGCCAACTTACGGGTATTGATGAGCAGCGTGATATTGAAATTCATCAGTTCCGTATGCTTGCTATTAACAGTGATACGCCAGCAGCGCCAGAAGGCGTGCATCAAGATGGTTTTGACCATGTATGTATATGCGGCGTTTCTCACGAGAACTTAGAAGGCGGCGAGCTACTTGTATACGAAAACAAGCAAGCTGAGCCTTGTTTTAAAATGGAAATAAAAGACGGCATGTTTGCATTAATAAATGACCGTCAAGTGTGGCACAACGCAACACCTATGAACAAAATTGATGCTAGCAAACCAGGTTACCTGGATTGTTTTGTATTAACGTCTTAAGGAATAAGCATGAACATAACGCAATTACGTGAGCAGTTTCCTGCATTAATGCAAAACGTTGATGGTAAATCGCCAATATTTTTAGACGGACCAGGTGGCTCGCAGGTACCAACATCGGTGCTTAATGCGATGACAGCTTATTTAGGTCATTATAATTCGAACTTAGGTGGCGCGTTTTTTTCTAGTGATAAAACGGTTGAGTTGATGGCGAATGCGCGCCAAGCCGCCGCTGACTTACTTAATGCACCTAGCTCACAACAAATTGTGTTTGGTCCAAACATGACCAGCCTAACATTTAGCTTTAGCCGTGCAATTTCACGCGACTGGCAGGCTGGCGATGAAATAATTGTAACCAATGCCGATCATTTCTCAAATGTATCGTCGTGGCAACAAGCCGCAGAAGATAAAGGCGCAAAGGTAAATACTGCGCTTATTAATGAAGCTGATTGCAGCTTAGATATGGTGCAATTTGAAAGCCTATTAAATAGTAATACTAAGCTCGTAGCGGTAACGTATGCGTCAAATACCACAGGTTCAATTAATAATATTAAACGTATTGTAGAGCTTGCTCACGCTGTAGGCGCACTTGTTTATGTTGATGCAGTACATTATGCACCACACGAGCTTGTTGACGTGCAAGCACTTGATTGCGATTTTTTAGCCTGCTCTGCATATAAGTTTTTTGGCCCGCATTTAGGCATGGTTTATGGTAAAAAAGAACATTTAGACGGGTTTACGCCTTATAAAGTTGAGCCAGCTAAAGACGTAGCACCAGGTCGCTGGGAAACCGGCACACAAAGCTTTGAAGCCATGGCGGGTTTTATCGCGGCTGTTGATTACATTGCAGCAATTAGCGAACTTGACGATAGCCATTCACGCCGCGAAAAGTTAAGCATAGCTTTTGCTAAAACTAAGCAACACGAAATGGCGCTTAGTGAGCACTTTTTAACGCGCTTGGTAAACTACCCACGCATTAAGCTGTTTGGTATTGATGACTTTGATCGCTTAAATGAGCGTACACCTACTTTTGCTTTAATTTTTGAAGGGCTTGAGCCGCGCGCCGTCTCAGAATTTTTAGGTAAGCAGCATATTTGTGTGTGGGATGGTAATTTTTACGCGCAAGGTTTGTGCAAGCAACTAGGTGTGCTTGATAAAGGCGGTGTAGTACGTATTGGTTGTATGCACTACAACACGATTACTGAACTTGATAAGCTATTTGACTTATTTGATGAACTACTCGGTTAATCATGTAAGTTTTGGTGCGCTAACTCTTTGGCGCACCGTATATTTGTTCTGCGCGGTTAAACAGTACCCACGAGGTTAAAATATACTTATCGTTTGATACTGGCTTATTACCTCTGTGGGTATGTGTAAAGTAGCCAGGAGCTATTACCATAGTGCCTTTTTTAGGTGCTATTTTACGATTTTGATAGTAAAACTCCGTTTCACCACCTTCTTCTACATCGTTTAAATAAAACATAAATAACAACACGCGATGTAGTGCTTCATTGTGCTGTAGCTGCGGATAAACTTCACTGTGCCAGTAAGGGTAGCCACCTTTGTTTACTTCATATTTTTGCGCTTGAATATTACCAAGTCTAAAAATTTGCTGAACTAGCAAAGGTAATTGTGGTTTACCCACTTCTTCAAAATTCTCTTGGGTTAAATCGACTACTTCACCTGTTTTTGGGTGATAGACCTTTAAGCCAAATGCCCCAATCATCATAAAAATATGCTCTTCAACATACTTAAAAACATGCTGTGCAGTCGTTTGTTGTATATGTTTTAATTGTTGTGCATATTCGGGGTGATTATTTAAGTGTAGGTCGTGGCTGTCTTTTTTCTTTAAGTCGACACCGCCCGATGTTACCCCTTGTTTTACATGCGGGCTTTGCGCGAATGTGGTAATAAATTCATCGCAAAACTCATCGCTTAATGCGTTATCAATAACGCGTATAAAGTCCGTCATGGTTTACCTTTATATAATTATTATTGGATTTTTATGTTTATTGAAAAAGTGATGCCGCGCTTTAGCGAAACAGATGCACTCGGACACATTAACAATACCGTACTACCTGTATGGTTTGAAGTCGCACGTGGACCTATTTTTAAGTTTTTTACACCGGACTTAAATCCACATGATTGGAAATTGATTATCGCCAAAGTTGAAGTGTCGTTTGTGGGCGAATTATTTTATGGCCACGAAGTGACAGTTAAAACCTCTGTAGAGCATATAGGCACTAGCTCTTTTACGCTTAGACAGGAAGCATGGCAACACGATAAATGCTGCGCAATAGGCAAAGCTGTGATGGTGAGGTACGACTTTGTTGCTAAATCAAAACAAGCGCTTAGCATTGACGAAAAAGCGGCGCTTAACGAGCATATTTACCAAAGCAGTTAACCTTACGAGGCTTATATTTTACATAAGCCCATACTGAGCTGAATTATTGTAAATAATAATGGCAGCTGTAAATTTTTGTCGTGATTTTTTAACGCATTTAGATTGAGTTACAAGCGCTAGTTATATACTATTTATATTATATATTGTTGCGCCGTTATAACAGGAAATGTTAATTCGGTAATTTGATTGGAGAATGCGTGTGACATCTATTGCCAATAACCAACCTTTACAAGTTATTCAGCTCAGTGATGGTCAAAATTTAACAGCTGAAATTTTGCCATTTGGCGCAATAATAAAAAGCATTAAATTTAAAGAACAAGAAATGACGCTTAGCGTCGATGATCCTCAATACTATCTTGAAAACCCATTTTATCTTGGCGCTACAGTAGGTCGATACGCTAATCGCATTGCAAAGGGGCGTTTTAACTTATCTGGTATGCAGTATCAACTAGAAGCAAATAACGGCCCTAATAGCCTGCACGGCGGCGTTAAAGGCTTTAATAAAGTACTTTGGCAAGTAACCAAACAAACTGAAAGTGAAGTTGAACTTTATTATTGCTCGCCCGACGGCGAACAAGGTTTCCCCGGTGAGTTGCAGGTTTGGCAAACGATTAGCGCTAAAAACGGCGAGCTTACTCTGCACTTTAAAGCGCTAACCAATAAAGAAACGCTCGTTAACTTTACCAACCATTGCTATTTTAATCTTGATGGCAGCGAATCAATTAATGAACACCTTGTTCAAGTTAATGCCAATTACTATCTTCCTATTGATACAACTAGTATTCCACTTAATGAATCTGCATCAGTCACCGGTACCTGCTTTGACTTTACTAAGCCAGCTCAAGTTGGTGAGGCCTTAAGCGCCGTTCATCCTCAACTAGAAGCTGGAAATGGCTTTGATCACTGCTATATTTTTAATGATGACAGCAGTTTAAAGACCATGGCTACATTAACTTCGCCACACACGAACGTTAGTTTAACCCTTAAAAGTACGCAGCCAGGCATGCAGCTTTATACCGCAAACTTTGTTGGTTCGCCTTTTAAAGCACGGCAAGCTTTGTGTTTTGAAGCGCAAAATTGGCCAGATGCGCCAAATCGTGAAAATTTTCCAAAAGCTAATTTATTGCCGGGAGAGGATTACGAACAGGTTATTATTTACTCTTTTTCTGAATGAATACAGCATTCCAATGTTAATTTAAAGAAAATTAAAAGCAAAAATACAGTGATTAAATGCTATCCATAATTCAGGAAAAGGTTGCACTTTTTGCTGGTTTAAAGTATTTATAATATAAATAGTATTTGAAACTATATGCACTACCACAACGACACAACGACTACACACAATCAGGAGTTTTTAAAAAATGATAATTAACAATAAGTTATCGTTCAACAAGAAAACCGCGATCAGTATTGCTATCACAGGCATATTGGCAAGCGGAAACGTTGCAGCTCAAGGCGCTGAAGGCAATACGCCTACAGTAGTAAATGAAGATGTTGAAGTTATCGCAGTAACGGGTATCCGCAGCAGCTTACGTTCATCAATGTTAGATAAAAAAGCATCTAATGTTGTTACAGACGGGATTAAAGCAGAAGATCTTGGTAAATTTCCTGATTTAAACGTAGCAGAATCTCTGCAACGTATTACAGGTGTAGCAATTGACCGTAGTGGTGGTGAAGGCCAAGCGGTAACTATTCGTGGTTTTGGTCCACAATTTAATACTGTACTTGTTAATGGTCGTCAAATTGCGACAGACAGTGCAGGTCGTGAATTTAATTTTGATGTATTAGCGGCGGATCAAATCACCGGCGCTGATATTTATAAAAGTAATACAGCAACTCTTCAAGAAGGCGGCATTGGTGGTACGGTTAACGTAACTACAGCACGTCCTTTTGATTTTGGTGGTTTACATATTTTAGGTTCAGTTAAAGGTATGTACGAAAGCCTTTCTGAAGAAGTATCTCCATCAACATCATTCTTAATAAGTAATACGTTTAACGATGACAAGCTAGGTGTGCTTTTTGCCATCACTAATCAACAACGTAAACTTCAAAATAACCAAATTTTAACGGCTGGTTGGCGCGGTGGCCAAACAATCTCTAATCCAACGGATGGTGTATTGTTTGAAAATGCCTACATTCCACGTAACTGGGATCAAGTTGTTGATGAGCAAGACCGCGAACGAACAAACGCAAGTTTAGTACTACAATATGCACCGTCTGACGATGTTACGATTACTGTTGATGGCATGATTTCAAAATTTGAAGTTGATTCAACAGTACGCGATTTAGCATCTTGGTTTGAACCAGACCGCGTAGGTAGTGCAACGATTGATCCAGAAACAGGTACTCTTTTAACTTTCTCTCAAGAAGTTGGCTTAGGCGCGCCAAGTGGCGACCCTGCAAGTGACTTTGTATCACATACACGTAACTCACGTGATGTAACTAATAAAGCATTTGGTATTAACGTTGATTGGCAAGTAAACGAGTCATTAAAAGCTAAATTTGATGTATCTCGCTCAACAGCCGAAAACGACCGTGCGGGTAGAGATCGCTTTAACGTTGTAGGTGTTATCAATAGCTATACTTTTGACGGTACAGGCAGCATTCCTACTGTACAGCATGATGGTTTTGAAAATGGTTCGTTGCCAGATCCAAGCCTAGCGCGACTTCATTACAACGAAATTGGTAATCAATTTACAGATGAAGATGAAATTACTGAAGTAAAAGCCGATTTTGAATATGTGCCAGATAAAGGCCCCGTTGATCGCATTAACTTTGGTGCTTATCGCCAAGAACGTGAAAAATCAAGCTTTCAAATCTTTGGTAGCCAATGTCAGTTCTGTGGTTATGGTACACAAGCACCACTTGATGCAATTGATTTTGAAGCTTATACAGCGAGTAACTACTTCCCTGGTTTAATCGATACATTTTATAGCTACGATGGCGATAAAATGCTTGATTACTTAGCCGATCAAGGTTTCCCAGTAGAACCAACACTACAAAATAACCGTTACACAATTAACGAAGACATCACTAGCTTATACATGGACTTTACGCTTGGTTTTGACCTTTCAGATATGCCTGTAACAGTTAACTTTGGCGCGCGTTACTCAGAAACTGATATTGAAGTTGCTGCAATACAAAGCTTTATTAGCGATGTTATTCCAACGTCAGATGCGACATTGTTTGCTAACGTATTTGGCCCAGCTACAAGCATTGAACAAGGTACTAGCTACTCAAACTTATTACCGTCTTTAAATGTTAAGTTAGAGCTGCAAGACAACATGATTCTACGCTTTGCAGCGTACGACAGTATCACTCGTCCAACGATGTCTCAGCTATCTCCTGCGACAAACTTTAACGAGCCACGTCGTCAAAATTTAACGGCAAGTGGTGGTAACCCAGCACTTAAACCATTCCAATCAGAAAACTGGGATATCTCTTACGAGTGGTACTACAACGATGCTAACTTATTTAGCTTTGCAGTATTTAGTAAAGAAGTAGATGACTTTATTGTTACCCTAACAGGTGCCGAAACATACGAAATGTCTGATCGTTCAGGCCCTGATTTTGCGTGTACTACATGTACAGATCAAACAGATGACGAACTTATTGGTAGTTCAGAAGTTTACACTGTAAGTCGTCCTCAAAATGGTGAGTCTGCAACTGTAACCGGCTTTGAAGTCGGTGTTACTCACATGTTTGAAAATGGCTTTGGTTTTATTGCTAATGCAACTGTTGTGAATAGCGACATTAGTGTGGGTGACGATACTACACAAACATTTGCACTAGAAGGTCTTGGGGATTCACAAAACTTAATATTTTTCTATGAGCAAGAAAACTGGCAAGCACGTGTTGCATTTAACAACCGTGAAGGCTTTTTACGCTTAGTTGATAACGGCTTTAATGGTGAACCAGTGAACGTAGAAACTTACGGCCAGTGGGATATTAGTGCAAGCTACGATATTAACGAAAACTTCACTATTTTTGCTGAAGGCATCAACATCACTGAAGAAGAGTTAGTGCAAACAGGTCGTTTTGCTAACCAAATCTATTCAGTAGAAGATAATGGCTCACGTTACGCGTTTGGTATTCGCGGATCGTTTTAATTAATGATGGAGGCGTATTTTTCGCCTCTTAGTTTTCATTACAGCACCAAGGTGCTAATACCAATTAGGTTAATTTAGCAGTAATGTATATTAGTTAACCTAATTGGCCAAAATGAATACACATTAAATCAAAATGCCCTAACGGGCATTTGTTGTATAAAACGTTATCAGAAATACTCAAAGAGTAGTCCATTATGAATAAAGCAATAAAAACAGTAGCGGTAGTTGGCGGTGGTACAGCAGGATGGCTGAGCGCTGCAATTATAGCTTCGTATCACCAAGGTCAAAATGGTGACGGCTTAAAAGTGATGTTGGTTGAATCATCAGACATTCCAACTATTGGCGTAGGTGAAGGTACCTGGCCCACGATGAAAAACACACTTCAGCAAATAGGCTTGCGTGAAGTCGATGTGTTTAAAGCCTGTAATGCTACCTTCAAACAAGGCGGGAAGTTTGTAAATTGGACGCACGGCAATAATGACTTTTACTACCATCCATTTACTGTACCGCTAGGCTACGGCCGCATAGATTTAGCCCCTTATTTAGATAATGTTGAAGACTTTGCACAGCAAACTAATTTTCAACATGATATTTGCGAAGCAAGCTTAGCCCCAAGAGGTATAGCGCAGGGTGAATATCAAGGTAATTGTAATTACGCTTATCACTTAGATGCCGGCGCTTTTGCAGAAATGCTTAAACAGCATTGTAAAAGTAAGCTTGGCGTAGAGCATATTATTGGTACTGTTGATCAGGTAAAGCTTGATGACGGTGGTGCAATAAATGAGCTTACTCTAAAAGATCAAACCCGCACTATAAACGCCGATTTATTTATAGACTGTACTGGTTTTTCATCATTGTTATTAGGCCAAGCGCTCAACGTACCGTTTAAAAAAATGGACCACGTGCTATTTAACGACAGCGCACTGGCGATGCAAGTCCCTTACGATGAAAACGATAACTCCTTAGCCAGCCATACCATAGCAACAGCGCACAACGCAGGATGGATTTGGGATATAGGTTTAACGCATCGCCGTGGTGTAGGGCATGTCTATTCAAGCAAATTTTTATCAGACGATGAAGCAGAGCAAAACCTAAGAGACTATTTAGGCGATGCAGCAAACGGTTTAACTGCCCGTAAAATTAGTTTTGAATCAGGATACCGTGAGAAGTTTTGGCATAAAAACTGTGTTGCTATTGGTATGTCAGCAGGGTTTGTAGAGCCGCTTGAAGCAACCGCTATTATGCTTGTTGAAATTTCAGCACGCTTTGTAGCAGAGCACATGCCAGCAGATACACGAGTAATGCCTATAGTAGCTAAACGCTTTAACGAGCAAATGGATTACCGCTGGCAGCGTATTATCGACTTTTTAAAGCTTCATTACATGCTAACCAAGCGCTCAGAGCCTTACTGGCAAGCACATGTACAGCCCAATACTATTCCACAAACCCTGCAAGAAGATTTACTTCTTTGGGGAAGCCGTGGCCCGCTTATTCAAGATTTTCATGGCGCATTAGAGTTATTCCCTGCCGCCAGTTATCAGTATGTTTTGTACGGTATGGGCTTTAAGCCTGACTTTACTAAGCAAGCATATTTGTATTCACAGCATGTGCAAGCCAAACAAATAATTGAACGTAACAGCCAGCTTACACAGCAGATGTTGCAAACTTTGCCACCTCACCGTGCTTTTATAGAGCAGTGGTTAGCAGCTAACCCAGTTTAAGGATGTGTAACTATGGCTATTAGTGAACTAGTAAACACCAAACACCAAACATTAAAAATTAACCCCAATGCAGCCGTTGAATACGCAAAAACGCAGCATTTAGTTAATTTAAGAGCAAATGAAATAGCAAAAGCAGCCTGCGACTTACCTATTTTTTTAGCACGTAATACAAAAAATGGCAGTTATACAGTATCAGCGTTAACCAGCTTTAGTGCAGGTCAAAGTTTATTGGTTAATAACAACCAATGGCGGGCACTTTACACACCGGTATGTATGCAAACCCAGCCTCTTTATTTAATGACCCGAGAAGCAAATAGTAGCGATTATTTTATCGCGATTGATGATCAAAGCTCAGCCGTAAACACGCAGCAAGGTGAGGCACTATTTGATGCTAAAGGTAACCCGAGTTTATTTTTAAGTGCACAGCAAAAACTGTTAGAAAGCGACTTAAAAAATGACTATCAAACGTATCAATTTACCCAAGAAGTTGCGCGGTTAGGGCTTATTAAAAACATAGATATTGTATTGCAGTTTGAACAAGGCGAAACCCAAACTATTCAAGGTTTGAGCACCGTTGATGAAGACAAACTGCAAACATTAGATAGCAATACCATTGCAGAACTACAAAAGCAGGGTTACTTAAGTGTGCTTAACAGTATGCTTATTTCTCTGTTTCAGTTAAATGCATTGGTAAAGCTGCATAACCAACGTCCCGAACTTATGCCTTTAAAGCAGATTAAGTTAGAACTAAGTCGAGATGCGCACGCGCTGTAGCGTGCATTTTTTATTACACAGACATTGCGCATAACGCGCAGGAGACACACACATGTCAGATAACATTTTACAGCTGGTGGTTTTTGTTTTTGTCACCGCTTTAATTGGTGGCCTTACTTATTGGAAATGCCGAGGCCAAAATCGCAATAACGGACAAAGCCAAACCAAAGAGTATTTTTTAGCGGGCGGTGGCCTTACTTGGATGTTTGTTGCAGGTTCAATCACATTAACTAATTTAAGTACTGATCAGCTTGTAGGTATGAATGGTAACCAAATGGCTTTACTGGTTTGGTGGGAGCTTGCAGCAATTATAGGTTTGATTATTTTAGCCAAAGTGTTCATTCCTGTTTATTACAAATACAACTGTACAACGACCACAGAGCTTTTAGAAAAGCGCTATAACAACAAACATATTCGCGCTGTTATTGGTGGTTTATTCTTTTTAGGTAATGCACTTATTTATATGCCAGCGGTTATTTATTCTGGCGCGCTATTTATGCAAACCATGTTTAAGGTTGATATTCCGCTAATGTATATCGCCACCGCATTTGCCATTATTGGTGCTGTTTATGCGTTTTTTGGCGGTCTGCGAGCAGTTGCTGTATCCGATACCTACAATGGCATACTTGTACTAGGCATGGCTGTTTTAGTCGTGTTTTTAGCACTTAATGCGATTGATTATGACTTTACGGGTATTCCTGAGGAGCGCTTAACACTCATAGGCGATGCTGACTCACCTATTCCGTGGCCAACACTTTTAACCGGTATGATCTTTATTCAAATGTATTACTGGGGTACTAACCAAACAATCACACAGCGAGCAATGGCAGCACCTAATGTTAAAGAAGCGCAAAAAGGTATATTTGCAGCTGCGGGTATTCGTTTTTTAATCGTCCCTGCAATTGTGGTATTACCGGGTATTATTTCGTTTAAACTTTATGGCGATATTGGCGACGCTGCTTATGGTCGAATTGTGGGTGATGTAATGCCAGCATGGTTAACCGGTGTGTTCGCAGCGGCAATGGCAGCAGCTGTACTTTCTACTTACAACAGCTTATTAAATTCAGCTACAGCACTATATGTGTGTGACATTCACGAAGCGTACTTTAATAAAGAGCCAAGTGTTGTAAAGCTAAGTGGTTACGTAACATTGCTACTCACAAGCTTAACACTGGTACTTGTACCAATTTACCAGCAAGCAGATAGCATTATTAACTTACTACAGCAATTAAATGGCTTATTAAGTATGCCTATATTCTCAATTTTTGTAGTGGGCTTATTATTTAAAAATGTGGATGCACGTGCAGGTATTGCAGCAGTAATTTTAGGTGTTGTAATGTACGGCATGCTTACATTTGCAAACTCACCACTACATACTGACATTCATTACATTCACTTAATGCCAATTACACTGATTGTATGTGTAGCCTTTGCATTGATAGTAAATAAAGTGGTATTTGGTTTGAATGCGCAGTGGGCAGGTAAAACACCGGCACTTGATGACGCAGGCCAAGCACAAGTACAAAAATAGATTATAAATAGTTTCAGCTGACAAAATCGGTCATGGGGAAACTCTGGCCGATTTTTTTATATGTATTAAAAGCAACATGACAACTTCAAAGCGAAGGTTAGTTTAATACTTTTTATTACAGTGGTACTTCCAGTGAGTTTATCTGACTATTTGCGATGTAAAGACTATCAAAACCTAATTTATATGATATATACTATTATTATTGAATATCACTGTCTGATAGATTGTGGCTCAAGCAAAGAGATACATTTAGCACATAGTGTAGCTTACTAATTTTCGTTATATTTATAACTCACACAATGAACAAGAGGATAGGAAAATCATGGCCGACACTAAATCATTTTATCGATTAGACAGTGTAAACAGCACCGTTATTTTCGACTGCCAGAGCAAAACACCGGCGTTACTGTACTTTGGTAAACGCCTATCTGAGCAAACAACAGAAACAATGCTAACTCAGCTTGCTACGCGTCAAGAAGTAAAATGTGCCGTGGTTGAAGAAGCGCCTATTTCTCTATCTCCGTTATTAGGCGAAGGCTTTACTGGTGCGCCAGGGCTTGAGCTAGTAAATGATTCAATCGCATGGTCAGTAGGGCCACAACTTCAAGAAGTTCGTCAGCCTTCAGCCGCAACACTTGAATTTGTAAGCGTAGATAAGCTTCGTGGTATTGAAGTCGTGCACAGCATTACACTTGATAAAAGCACTGACGTACTAAGCGCTCATACTGTATTAACTAATTTAGGTGACTCATCACTGGGCGTTAATTTTTGCGCCGCGCCAACATTTCAATTGCCAGATAGCGTAAGCAAAATAGTGAGCTTTGAAGGTCGTTGGTCAAACGAATTCCAGCGTCAATCGGTTGATTTAGTCTTAGGCAGTTTTGTTCGTGAAAACCGTAAAGGCAAAACATCACACGATGTATTTCCTGGTTTATTAGTGCATAACGAAAATGCAGGCGAGCAGCACGGCGAATGTTACGGCTTTCATTTAGGTTGGAGTGGTAATAATAAACTACGCGCAGAGCTTTTAGCTGAAGGTCGTCGTTATGTACAAATGGGTGAGCTATTACTTCCTGGTGAGCTTACGCTTGCTAAAGGTCAAACGTATCAAAGCCCGAGCATTTATGGCTCGTTTTCGAGTGAAGGTTTTAGTGCGCTTTCTCGTAATTTTCATCGTTTTGTTAAAGCTAATTTACTTAGCCAAGCACAGCGTGAAAAAACGCGCCCTGTGCATTACAACACATGGGAAGGCATTTACTTCGATCACGACGTAGATACGCTTAAGCAACTAGCCGACAAAGTAGCGCCGTTAGGTATTGAGCGTTTTGTACTTGATGATGGTTGGTTTAAAGGCCGCCGTGGCGATAACGCTGGTTTAGGTGATTGGACAGTAGATTACAAAATTTACCCCGATGGTTTATCACCAGTCATTGATCATGTGAATAGCTTAGGTATGGAGTTTGGTATTTGGTTTGAACCAGAAATGGTCAACCCTGATAGCGATTTATACCGCGCGCATCCTGATTGGGTTTTAGGCTCCCAAAATAACGAACAGTTAAGCTTTAGAAATCAGCTCGTACTTGATTTAACGCGCTCTGAGGTTGTTGAGTACCTATACAAAGCAATTGACGATATTTTAGTTGAATACCCAACTATTAAGTACATTAAATGGGATATGAACCGCGATATTAACCATGCGGGTAATTTTGATGGTAAGCCAGCAGTGCACCAGCAAACATTAGCACTTTATCGTTTAATTGACCGTATTAAAGCGGCGCACCCAGGGCTTGAAATAGAAAGCTGTTCGTCAGGTGGTGCACGTGTAGATTACGGCGTACTTGCACACACAGACCGTGTATGGACGTCAGATTCAAACGATGCGCTAGATCGCCTTGAAATACAGCGTGGATGTTCGTTCTTTTTCCCATCGTCGGTTATGGGTGCACACGTAGGCCCACGTGATTGTCATATCACAGGGCGTAATGTGAGCATTGAAATGCGTGCTGCGGTATCAATGTTTGGCCACATGGGCATTGAAATGGACCCACGTGAGCTGACCGATCACGAATACAATGCACTTAAAGCGGCAATAGCACTACACAAAGAGCATCGTGAGTTTATTCATAGCGCCGATTTATACCGCCTAGATAGCGACGATTTATCAATTAACTTTGGTTTAATCGATGAGCAAAAAACAAAAGCGTTATTTGCCTATAACAGCGTTCGCGAAACACCGCGTACAGCGCCTAATAAGCTTCGTTTTGTTGGCCTAGATGCCGATGCGCAGTACACACTTAATTTAGTGTGGCCGGTAAAATTTGAAGAGTATCGCCCATCTTCTATTGCTGCGGTAAATGGTCAAACATTTACAGGTGAAGCGTTAATGCAGTTTGGCTTACAAATGCCAATATCATTTCCGCAAACATCGCTTATTTTTGAGCTTAATAAAGCTTAAATTTAACTAAGAGCAGTAAAAGGCGCTAATCGCTTTTATGCTGCTTAGCTTAGCTTAGCTTAGCTTAGCTTAGTTTAGATATCAGTAGTCAGCTCTATATTGTTTAGGGCTGGCTTTTTTATATCCTTTGTAAGCTAATTTAGTAAATTAACTTAGTAAACTCAAAAGTATCGAAAATAGAGTGGTTACGCTTGCGCGTAATTTTGCTTGTTACCCAACCAACGTTGAATTAGTGGGTCAACAACCTCTGGGTGTTGCTTAAGCATTTGCTGTGCAATCGGTCTTACTTGATTAAGTATGTGCTTATCGCGGGTAAGATCGGCAATTTTAAACTCGGCTAACCCTGTTTGTTTTGTACCGAGTACTTCACCAGGGCCACGAATTTCTAAATCGCGCTCAGCTATCACAAAACCATCGTTACTATCGCGTAGTACTCCTAATCGTTTTTGAGCGGTGTGAGACAACGGTGCGTGGTATAAAAGCACGCAATGCGATGCAGTAGCGCCACGGCCAACTCGCCCACGTAACTGATGCAGCTGTGCTAAGCCTAAGCGCTCAGGGTTTTCTATAATGATTAAGCTCGCATTAGGGACATCTACACCAACTTCAATAACCGTCGTGGCAACTAAAACATGTATATTACCTGCTTTAAACTCGCTCATAATGGCTTGTTTTTCAGCTGATTTCATTCGGCCATGTACTAAGCCTACGTTTAGCTCTGGTAGCGCTTCTTTTAACTGCAGTGCGCTGTCTTCGGCGGCTTGGCATTGCAGTACTTCAGATTCATCAATAAGTGTACACACCCAATAAACTTGGCGGCCTTGCTCGTTACACGCTAATTTAACGCGGGCAATAATATCGTCTCTGCGAGTATCTGGAAGTGCTACTGTTGTGATTGGCGTACGCCCTGGTGGCAGCTCGTCAATCACAGAGGTTTCTAAGTCGGCATAGGCTGTCATAGCGAGCGTACGTGGGATAGGTGTTGCGGTCATAACTAGTTGATGAGGGTAACAATCACCAAACTTACCCTTTTCGCGCAGTGATAAACGCTGGTGGACACCAAAACGGTGTTGTTCATCGATAACGATAAGCACTAAGTTATTAAACTTAACTTCATCTTGAAATAAAGCGTGAGTACCTACAATCATTTGCGCCTCACCAGAGGCTATTTTTTCAAGTGTTGCTACGCGCTCTTTGCCTTTTGTTTTACCGCCAAGCCAAGCAACGGTTATACCTAGTTGATTAAACCACGTTGTAAAATTAACGCCATGTTGCTCTGATAAAATTTCAGTAGGAGCCATTAAAGCTACTTGAAAGCCCTGCGCAATGGCTGTTAGTGCACTAAGTGCTGCTACTAGGGTTTTACCTGAGCCTACATCGCCTTGTACTAAACGCATCATTGGATACGCGTGTTGCATGTCGCCTTTAATTTCAGCAACTACGCGGCTTTGCGCATTTGTGGGTGCAAAAGGAAGTTGCTCTAAAAATTGGCTTTCTAATGTGTTTACCGGATTTAATGCCACGGCTTTAACTTGTTGCCCTTGCTCTCTTACTTTCAATAAGCTGAGGTTTTGAGCAAGTAACTCCTCAAATACAAGGCGCTGTTGAGCAGGGTGAGTACCTTGCTCTAATGCAGTTACATCAACATCATTTGGTGGGCGGTGCAGTAATAATAAGGCGTCACTTAGTGGCATATTTGATGGCTGCCACTGTGAAGGCAGTAGTTCTTCTACTGAGTATTTATGTAGTAAATCAATAGCCTGTTCGCTTAAAGCTCTAATCGATAGTTGCTTTAAACCTTCGGTTGTTGAATAAACGGGCGTTAATGTTGTCGCTACTGGTTGCTCGTTGGAAGTATCGCTGATGCTGTATTCAGGATGGCTCATTTCAAAGCCAACACGGCCACGGCGCACTTCACCAAAACAACGTATTATTTTACCTGCACTAAATGCGTTTTTTTGTGCGGCGGTAAAATTAAAAAATCGTAGTGTTAGCCTGGCAGTACCATCATTGATTTGGCAAACAAGCATGCGCCTTTTACCAAATGTAATTTGGCTTGTTTCAATTGTTGCTTCAACACTCACATGGCTATGCAGTGACAACTCGCTAATCGCGTATAAGCGAGTGCGATCTTCATAGCGAAGTGGCAAATGAAAAAGCATATCTTGCACAGTTAAAATACCTAGCTTTAACAAACGCTCAGCCATTTTTGGGCCGACCCCTTTGAGCTCTGTAATTGGGTATTGATTTAAGCTAGGTTTAGACAAAGTGTATCAATCTTATTATTTGTGAGTAGGCTAAGTGTACTTACAGAGCTTTAGTCCATCAAGTATGTTTTAAAGCTTGCCAAAATTGCTCGTCAGCGACTATTTCGCCGTTTTCATCAAGTGCAGGATAAGGTAATTTTTTTTGTTTACATTGCCTTGCGATAATAGGGTGGCAGCCTTCAAAGTAAAGTGGATGTTTAACTTCGGCGCTCAACATATCTCTATTATATAAACCAGCCAGCTCGCGTTGGCGCTGTGCTTCAAACAATATTAGCGCAGCAGCAACCGAAACATTTAGCGATTGCACCATGCCTTGCATTGGAATAATAATATTTTGATCGGCATATTCTAGGGCTTTTTCTGATATCCCTGTTTTTTCTTGTCCAACAATAATAGCCGTTGGCTTGGTGTAATCTACTTCTCTAAAATCAACGGCATCTTCTGATAAGTGAGTCGCTAGTATTTGTATTTCTGGATTGCGTTCACGCATTGCAGTAACTGCATCATCAATATTTCTATGCAGGTGCGTTTCTAGCCAGTTTTTACTGCCACCTGAGGTATTATTTGTTAGCCATTTTTGCTTTTCAGGCCATACAGCATGTACGTGATGGCAACCAACCGCATCAGCACTTCGTACTATTGCAGATAAGTTATGGTGTTTGTGCACGTCTTCTAAACACACGGTTAGGTCTGTTTGACGGCGCGAAAGTACGTCTTCGATTCTTTGATAGCGAGTTTGCTGCATGGTTATCCTCTTTTTTCGGCAATTATACGAGATTTTTGCAGTTAAGGCATTACCGTACGGCTAATTGGGTTTTGTAGAGAAATAAGTGTTTCTGTTGACTGAATGGCTTCTATTGCCTGTATTTTATTAATCAGCACATCTTGTAAGTGATCAATGGACTTTGTCATTACCTTTATAAATATGCTGTAGTTACCTGTTGTGTAATAAGCCTCTACCACTTCCTCCAATGCTTCTAGCTTTATAAGCGTTTGCGGGTAATCACGTGCGTTATTTAAATTAATACCTATAAAGCAGCATACATCGTAGCCTAGCTGTTTAGTATTAATCGTTAATTGGGTGCCTGTAATGATCCCTGCTTGCT
The DNA here is from genome assembly GCF_000238895.1 of Pseudoalteromonas sp. BSi20429. Taxonomy (NCBI): domain Bacteria; kingdom Pseudomonadati; phylum Pseudomonadota; class Gammaproteobacteria; order Alteromonadales; family Pseudoalteromonadaceae; genus Pseudoalteromonas; species Pseudoalteromonas sp. BSi20429. The sequence goes on from NZ_BADV01000006.1 coordinate 29,498, forward strand.
TCATTTTTTCAATTCTTACGTGAATTGTCCCTGCGCTTACATTAAATCTTTTTGCTAATTCGGCATACGCAGTACGGGCATTTGCCATTAACGCATGAAGTATCTGTTTATCGAGATTATCGATTAAATAATTTTCCATTATATATTTGTCATAAAATTATCGAATATATGGTTTTTATACCACTTAATTAATGGTTTTTATATATTAAAGCTATTTTTGTTATGGGATGTTGAGTTAATCCTTTAAATCGTTACATTAACTTCATTAATGGCGCTAGTTAGAGCGCTTTTTATCAATTAAGCAAGTAACAATAACTGGGAATGAGGCCAATTATTATGAGTTCACACTATGTGCAGCAACAGCAGCAAATAAGTAAAGTTAAGCAATTTTTTTCACAACAACTAGAAACCCAACTTGGGCTGGTTGAGGTTCAAGCCCCAATTTTGGCTAAGGTTGGCGACGGTACGCAAGATAACTTAAGCGGCCATGAAAACGCAGTTGCTGTAAATGTGAAAGCGATTACAGATAGCCGCTACGAAGTGGTGCATTCACTGGCTAAGTGGAAACGTAAAACACTGGCAACTTATGGCTTTAGTGTTGGTGAGGGTATTTACACTCAAATGAAAGCTTTGCGCCCAGATGAAGATTCATTAAGCCCTATTCATTCTGTATATGTTGATCAGTGGGATTGGGAAAAAGTAATTAGCGAAACGACAGAGCGTTCGCTGGCAACACTAAAGCAAACTGTTCAATCTATTTATAAAGGGATAAAAGAGACGGAAGCTTTTGTAAGAGAGTCTTATGGCTTAACGCCTTTTTTACCGGACGATATTAAGTTTGTGCAAAGTGAAGAGCTACGTAAAATGTATCCTGACTTTAGTGCTAAGCAACGCGAAAAAGCCATTGCACAAGAATATGGTGCTGTATTTTTGATTGGTATTGGTGGCGCGCTTGGAGATGGCAAAATTCATGATGTAAGAGCCCCAGATTACGATGATTGGTCTACGCCAACATGCGATCAATATATGGGTTTAAATGGTGATATTTTAGTATGGAACCCAGTACTTGAAGATGCATTTGAAATATCATCAATGGGTATACGTGTAAGCCCTGAGGTTTTAAAAGCGCAGTTAAGTACAACTGGAGATGAAGACCGCTTAGAGTTTGATTGGCATAAAGCGCTACTACAAAGTAAATTTCCGCAAACGATTGGCGGTGGAATAGGGCAGTCTCGCTTGGCTATGCTATTGCTACAAAAGCAGCATATTGGCCAAGTACAAGTGGGTGTATGGCCAAGTCAAACTTATGATACGGTAAGTGGCTTACTTTAAATTGTAAAAAAGTGAGTTAATTTGAGTGCTCAATAGAGCACTCAATTTTTTAGTGTGTTTTAAACTCTATTTCAATTTTATTATTTAAAAGTTTAACGTTGCACGGAGGGTAATTGCGGATTGTTTTAAGTACTTTATCAAAAATATGAATCTCTACACCTGAATGCAAAACAGAATTCACCGTTAAATTAGCGTCGCTAAGTAAATCGTGTAAGTCGTGATCTAAGTTTGAAAGACGTTTTTCTAATAGCTCTGCTTGCTCACAGTAATGTTTTTGAGTAGCTCCAATTTTAGTAATTAATATTTTCTTCTTTTCGGCATCCTTCACTAAATCAGTTTTTTCTAGCGCTGCTTGCAGCGTATCTAATTGTGCATCTGTTTTAGCTAAGTCTTTAAAGCAATTATCAGTATCCGCTGTTATTTCAGCGCCAGAAGCCGCTAGGTTAATAATCATTTTAGCGCCTGATTCATTCCCTATTTCGCCAGCAATGAGAGTTGTTGCATCAAGTATTTCACCCCCAAATATTTTACCCTTAGGTAAGTCGGATTGGCCTACTTGCAGTAAGCGCTTAGCTTTTATTACACAATGGCTTGTTTGGCGATCAATAAAAATATTATTTGCATCGAGGTAACAATACTGTGAGTGAGATACATGAATATCACCTAGCGCAATTAGCTTGCAAGAAAGTGACTTACTATCCATTTTTTGATGGCCAATAATGCCTTGTTTAACCGTGATGTTTCCGCCTGCAGTAAGCTCGCCAGATTCAACCGTGCCAAATATAGTAATATCGCCTTTGGCAGTTACTTTCATCCCTGGGTCTATATTGCGAGTAACAATAACACTGCCTTGAAAGTCAATATGGCCGCTTTTTACATTTACATCTGAAATGGTAAAAATATCGTCGACACGCATACCATTATTAATTTCAACCGGAACACCAGCAATAGTAGAGACTAACTCAAGCGGATTCATTTTTGATATTTCAGTGCCTTCGCCGGCGACTAATTGTTTATTTTCTCCGGGTTTTGCGGGCAGTATGTCACCTATTACAGTAAAACCTTCTTTACCGGGAGTTGCTGGTTGCTGGCGAATAAGCACAGAGCCAGGTTCTACGCTTGCAAGCTTGCCAAAGTCGCGCATATCCACACTGCCATCTTCTTTGAGCTTGGGCGCTTTTAAACGGTCTTTTAAAGTCTCTACGGTTGTTATTAGTTTAGTGGCTAAACCATCGCTTGGGAGCCTACCTTTAGCTAATATCCCCTTAACGACAGATCCCGCAGAGTGTTCAGATTGTTTTTGTAGCAGCTGTTCTAAAAAAGCTTGTTTATACCCACGTACAATACCTGCTTTAACGAGTTGTTTTTTTGCATCTTCTAAGCTTAATAACTTTCCACCTTGGGCAAGCGTTAGCTCGCCAATGGCCAGCATTTTATCGTCGCTAATTGTTACATTTAAAGTGGCATTGTGTTTTGTTGCTACAACGAGAGTTTGTTGTGTGTTTTCGTTTTTAAAAAAATCATTAATAGCGTCATGATCTATTTTACAGTCGCAAAAAGCTGACTTTTCGAGAGCCTCTAAAATAAATGCAGCGCTGGGAGGAATATGTTCTTTTACATCAAGTAAAACATTTCCATTGTTGGCAAGCTTAAACACGAGTTAATCCTTTTTTACTACTTAAGTTAAGTTTGTTTTTTAAAACACAACTACAGATTGCTAGAAATTTACATTTGAGTCAAGAAGTCAGATAAAACGAAGTGTGGAGCGAAAAATAAAGGCTATAGAGAAGCTCTATAGCCTGTAATACTTAATTGGTAGAAGGTAATTCCATTATTCCGTCTATTTCAACTTGTGCACCTTTTGGTAGTGCACGAACACCTAATGCAGCTCTAGCTGGGTAAGGTTGTTTAAAGTATTGGCTCATCACTTCATTTACAGTGGCGAAGTTAGATAGATCAGTTAGGTAAATATTGATTTTAACTAAATCGTGAATTTTTCCGCCTGCTTCTTCACATACCGCAGCAATATTTTTAAATACTTGATGCGTTTGCTCGCTAAAATCTTCTGAAATCATTTCCATCGTTTCTGGAACTAATGGAATTTGACCAGATAAATAAACAGCGGTACCTACTTTAACTGCTTGGCTGTAAGTACCAATAGCTGCAGGTGCTTTGTCGGTAGAGATAAATGCTTTATTCATGTGTTTCCTATTTTATTTTTTACGATAGACTTTTTGTACATCAGGCATAACGCGAATGCGGCGCATAATGTTAGCAACGTGGATACGGTTTTTAACGGTAACCCCTAAATCTATCACGTATAAATTACTTTCTTTTTCATCGGTGGCAATTTCGACAATATTGGCTTGGGTTGTAGCGACAACATTGGTTAGCTTAGCTAACGCGCCTTGATGGTTAATAATTTCAACTCTCAGAGCTGCAATATATTCTTTTTCTGGGTTATCGTCCCATTTTACAACTAAGTATTTAGAACGCTCATTTTCCCAACCACGAATATTTTTACATTCTTGGCGGTGAACGGTCAGGCCCTTACCTTGGCTTATATGAGCCGTAATGGCATCGCCTGGTACAGGTCGGCAACACTTAGAGTAATTCACTAACATGCCTTCAGTACCAATAATGGTCGCTTTAGCTTGGCTTGTTATATCAGTTAAATCGTCATTGTCATTTTGCAATAAGCGCTTGGCAATTAACATACTCATTAAGTTACCAGAGCCAATTTCTACAAGTAATTCAAGAAGCGTAGTTAGTTCGTGCTCTTCAAGTACTCTCGCTATATTTTCATCAGCAATGCTATCTAGTTTGTTTTCGCCTAATGCCGAATCAAGTAAACGACGCCCTAAAAGCATAGCTTCTTCATGATGCTGGCTTCTAAGGTAATTACGAACACCTAAGCGTGCTTTACCAGTAACAATAAAGTTTAGCCATGTTGCATTAGGGTGGGCACCTGAGCTTGTTATTATCTCTATGGTTTGCCCTGTATCTAATGGCCTACTTAAAGGATGTGGCTTGCGATTAACGCGAGCGCCTACACAAGTGTTGCCTACATCAGTATGAACCGCATACGCAAAATCGACTGCGGTAGCGCCCATTGGTAGCTCAACAATACGACCATCAGGTGTAAATACGTAAATTTCTTCTGGGAATAGCTCAGTTTTTACGTTTTCAATAAATTCAAACGATGAACCCGCACTTTGCTGAAGCTCCAATAAGCTTTGCATCCATTGGCGAGCACGTTGCTGCGAAGTATTACCGGCACCATCACCTGATTTTTTATACATCCAGTGCGCCGCTACACCTTTGTCGGCCATCTGATCCATATCGTGAGTACGAATCTGAATCTCAACAGGTATTCCGTGTGGGCCAACTAATGAAGTATGAAGCGATTGGTAACCATTAGTTTTTGGTACAGCAATATAATCTTTAAAGCGTGTTTCTATAGGCTTATAAAGACTATGAGCCACACCTAATACGCGATAACACGTATCCATAGAATCAACTGCAATTCTAAACGCGTAAATATCCATAACTTCGTTAAATAGCAGTTCTTTATTAAGCATTTTTTTATAAATACTATATAAATGTTTCTCACGGCCTGACACAGTCGCTTTAATGCCTGACTCTTCAAGACGTGCTTCTATTTCATGTTGGATATTAGTGATAACTTCTTTGCGATTACCACGTGCTTTAGCTACTTCAGATTTAAGTGCGCGATGACGCATAGGATATAAAGCTTGAAAACCTAAGTCTTCAAGCTCATTTTTAATATCGTGAATACCTAAGCGGTTTGCTATTGGCGCGTAAATCTCAAGCGTTTCACGTGCTATTCTGCGGCGCTTATCTGGGCGCAGTGCCCCTAAAGTACGCATATTGTGCGTTCTATCAGCAAGCTTGATTAAAATAACTCGAATATCCTGAGTCATTGCCATAATCATTTTGCGGTAGTTTTCAGCTTGGAATTCTTTTTTATCTTTAAAGCTGAGCTTATCGAGCTTACTTACACCTTCAACGAGTTCTGCCACAGTTTCGCCAAAAATTTCGGCTAAATCTTGTTGGCTAAAATCAGTATCTTCAATTACATCATGCATTAGCGCGGCCATGAGCGTTTCATGGTCAAGATGCATGCCTGCAAGAATTTGGGTTACTTCTACTGGATGAGTTATGTAAGGTTCGCCACTTGAGCGAGTTTGTCCTTCATGGGCCTCTCGGGCTACCACGTAAGATTTTTGAACCAGCTCTACATCAGCAGCGGGCAAGTATTCTGAAATTTTCTTTTTAAGACCTTCAAAAAGATACATTCACACTCCAATGTTCTAGGGCCTGTTGACCTTTCAGGATTAAAATTTGTTCAATCTAGGGGCGATTTAATCGCGGCGCGAGGTTTTTAGCCTAGCGGGCTAAGTAAAAATCGAGCAACAAAGAGTAAATTGCCCCTAGGCAGAACCCTTTGGGCAGCGCATGTTTTGCATTTATGCTGCGTTATCGCCTATTTATGGGAAATAACCACACTACATAGACTCTGCCTTGCCTAAATACCAAGCATACTGCTGCAAATTTAACCTCGAAAGATAAACAGGCCCTAGTGAAGCAAATTAGGTAAGCTACGAATATACGATGAAATGAAAGGATTGCCAACGGCTATAGTAGAAATACTGCGCCGTTGGCTAAATCAGACCGGGAGGTCGATTATTGGTTGCCACCAACAATGGCAGCAACAGCAGCTAATTCTGCTGCTTCTTGGTGTTGTTGTTCTTCACGGTCAATTAAGTCCATTGAAGCGCTATCAACTAAACCTAATTCAATTTCACGTAAAGCAACTACCGTTGGCTTATCGTTTTCAGGGTCTACTAGTGGAGTTTTACCACCAACAGCAATTTGGCGGGCACGACGAGCCGCAACTAAAATTAAGTCAAAACGATTACCAACTGCATCTACTGCATCTTCAACTGTTACGCGGGCCATCACAGCACTCCAAAAATAATTTAAAAGCAAAGACGTAGTTTACTCCAAGGAGCCACTTTCGCCAATAGCCAGTGTTCAATTTTTATCAGTTTTACTTGCCTAAGCCTAATTTAAGTAAGCTTAAATTATTTAAGCAGACTATTTAGTAAAACTTGATGACGATCTTCTTGCGCTTTTAGTGTTAAGCGTTGAGCCATTACAATCATTTCTATGTCGGCAAGTGCGCTCTCAAAGTCATCATTAACAATTACAAAGTCGTATTCGTTATAATGTGATGTTTCAGATTGTGCTTTTGCCATACGAGAGGCAATAACCTCAGCCGAATCTTGGCCACGGTTATTTAAGCGTTGTTCTAATTCTTCTTTTGAAGGCGGTAGAATAAAAATAGTTTGTACGCTTGGCATAATTTTGCGCACTTGTTGCGCGCCTTGCCAATCAATATCTAAAAACACATCAATACCCGCATCAAGTTGCGACTCAATAGCCTGCTTTGATGTGCCGTAGTAATTATCGAATACTTGAGCCCATTCAAAAAAGTCATCTTTGGCAATAAGCGCTTTAAATTCGTCTGTAGATACAAAGTGATAATGCACGCCATTTTCTTCACCTGGGCGAGGGGCGCGAGTTGTATGTGATACAGATACTTTCATGTCAGCGTGTTTTTTTAATAACGCATTGATTAAGCTTGATTTACCAGCACCAGAAGGGGCTGACAAAATAAATAAGTTACCGCGAGTTTGTGCCATGTTTTTCTCTACCTAAAAATAAACAGGCTTGGGTTACAAGTAAGCCAAGCCTTTAATTAACTGTATTGTACTTTAATTAGCTCACCTTGCTCAAGTGAGCCATGCTCAAATTGAAGTGGCAGTGTTTTACTAAGTTAGACTTTAAATAAAATTACAGTTTAAAATTGCCTACAGAACTAGCCGCTAGATATAAGTATTTGATAAGGTGAAGTATCACCTATTAAAGGAGCCGTCATGCTCAATAAAACTTTATTTACCGCACAACAAGTAAGAGACAATGAAGCTTTAGCGGCTAAAAATAGTCATTGTGATTTATTTACCCTAATGCAGCGTGCAGGCGAGGCTGTATATAAGCAATGGCAGTTATTTGATGCACAGCATACATTAGTCATTGTTGGCCATGGTAACAACGCTGGAGACGGTTACGTTGTAGCTAGGCTTATTATGCAATCAGGTAAAAAGGTAACAGTATGCGCAGCTGAGCCTAATAAAGTATTAACTGGTGATGCAGCAAAAGCGCAGCAGCTATGGATAGAAGCGGGTGGGGTTGTTTCTCATTTTACAAAAGACACTCTTAATAAGTGCGATATAGTTATTGATGCGCTCCTTGGTACTGGGCTTAATAGCGCCGTACGCGATAATTTTGCGAATATAATTAACGCTGTAAATAACAGTGGTAAGCCCGTAATAAGCATTGATATTCCATCAGGCATTGAAGCAAATACAGGACAGCCTTTAGGGTGCGCAGTACAAGCGACTTCAACCGTTACTTTTGTAGGTATAAAGCAAGGGCTCACAACGACGGCAGGTAAACAATATAGCGGTAAGTTAGTATTTGATGATTTAGCAATTGGTGATGCGTTTACTTGTATCGCTCAATCTTCAGGAACCCTTGTTAATATCAATAGCTTTAAAGGAATAGCCACGCGGGCAATCAATAGTCACAAAGGAAGCCATGGCAAGCTTTTATGTGTTGGTGGCAATCAAGGTACTGCAGGTGCAATTAGGTTAAGTAGTGAAGCAGCTCTTAGAACGGGTGCTGGCATGGTAAGAGTGTATACACACGAAAGCTCAATAACGCCTATTAGTATTGGTAGACCAGAACTTATGGTAAGCAGTAATAACTTACATCAAGCGCTAGAGTGGGCAAGCTGCGTTGTTATTGGCCCAGGGCTTGGGCAAGACGAGTGGGCACAACAAACATTCGATGAAGTAATGCAATATTGCCAAAACAATAAAATGCCTTTGGTTATAGATGCAGATGCCCTTAATTTACTGGCTAAGCAAGCTTCATCATACACGTTAGAGCAATGCGTACTTACTCCACATCCCGGCGAAGCTTCGCGACTGCTAAGTGTTAGCACCAGCGAAATCGAATCTGATCGTTTTAATTATGCTCGCCTTTGCGCCAAGCGCTATACCGCGACTTGTGTATTAAAAGGCGCTGGAACATTAATAGATAATGCTGAGCACACGTGGGTATGTGAAGATGGTAACCCAGCACTCGCAGTTGGCGGTAGTGGCGATGTACTCACTGGTATTATTGGGGCATTACTTGCTCAAGGTTTAAATATTGATGAAGCAGCACGCTATGGTATAACCCTGCACGCTAAAGCCGGTGATATCGCAAGTGAGCGAGATGGGCAAAGGGGAATGCTACCCAGTGATCTATTCCCAATTGTAAGGGAGTTAGTAAATAAAGTGACGTGAGTTTAAGCGTCACTCAACTATCAGTGTTCGGCTTTAAATTGTGGAACGTTATTGCACCCACTAAAAAGCATACACCTACATAAAGCCAAACACTGCTCGCTATAATATTCCACGTATCGGCTCGTATTAATGCAGGGATAATTATTAAGCTTCGTATGATACACAAGGTTGCAATAGCAATTAAAGCGGTTCTAGTAAGTACTATGTTACGCACTAAGCCAATTGCTGATAAGGCGAATGCAGTACAGGCAAACATGAGTCCAGCTATTGCAATACTACCTAAAGGCGCAAGGAATGTACCTTGCTGTGATGATTCTATTATTTGTATTGGGGCGCGAGCAAATATAAACCAACTAGTGCCACCCCATATACAAAGTAAATGCCATACAGCCGCTGCAGATGCAATAACTCCTGCGCTTAATAAAAATTTTGCTTTTATATTTAACAGCATTTTATCTCACTGATTATTAAGCTGTAATAAATCCCATTTTGTACCATACAAGTCTTCAAAAACCGCTACGGTGCCATAGGGTTCTACTCTAGGCTCTTCGTTAAATGTAACGCCTTTAAAAAGCATTAAATTATAATCTCGCCAAAAGTCATCGGTATGCAAAAATAAAAACACGCGACCACCCGTTTGATTACCAATAGCACTCATCTGTTCAGGCGTTGTGGCTTTAGCAAGCAGTAGATTAGTCCTGCTCGAATTAGTCCCATTTGAACTAGCCCCGTTTGAATTTGGAGGTGAAATCAACACCCAGCGTTTACCCTCTCCTAAATCAGTATCCTCCACTAACTCAAAGTTAAGCTTTTGAGTATAAAACTCAATTGCCTCGTCGTAGTCCTTAACAACTAATGCAATGCTGCCAATATGCTGTTGAACGTTAGTCATGTTTAGCTCACTCCGTACTATTAAATAAATGTGCTTTTTATCATATTTAGTAAACGATTACGCAGGTATATGCCCGCAGTATGTAATATGAATTAACTTACGAGTTCGTCTTCATCATCGGGTGGATCACCTGAGTCTTCTTTGCGTTTTTTTTGTTCTTGTTTTGCTTTTTGTACATTTTCGTATGTAGGCGGTGGGATAGGAATAATAGAAATAAGCGGAAAGAATGCTAAAAATAAATAAGCCCCCTTAGACATACTTTTACCCCACGTGACCATTTTGAGCATAGCCCAAACTACGAATGAAAATAACCCAGTCACAAGGGCAACAAAAACAAAGAAGATGAATATTCCGTTATTATTTAATAAATCCATTTAATATAAATCTTAGTTATACGTAACTTAGATGTGGGTATAAATTAAACAATATCAATCTGCTTTATAATAAAAAGCAAAACCCAGCCGAGGCTGGGTCTACTTTAAATCGATTTTTAGTACTAAGTGCATAAAGTGTTTATCTGTGTAATTCACCAGCACGTTCTGGTTGATAGGTTACTTCTTTTATTTTTACCTTTATTAAGCCGCCACTCGGTTTAGGCCACTCAATTTCGTCGCCTTGGTTTAGCCCAAGTAATGCGCTACCAACGGGTGATAATATCGATATTTTATCGCCGCTAGAGTCACTGCTCTTTGGGTACACCAAGGTTAACGTAAATTCTTCTTTAGAAGACTCAACAATAAAGTTTACAGTTGAGTTCATCGTTACAACTGACGATGGCATATCTTTAGGTTCGACTATTGTTGCTCGTGCCAGTTCAGCTTCCAATTCTTCTTTATTAGCAAAGCTACCTGCAGGCAATGATTCCATTAAGTCATACAATCTATCTGCATCGAGTGATGAGATGATTAGTTCAGGTTTTTTATTCATCTTAATATCCTTAATAATTTTTAATAAATAAAATTAACTCTGAGTATGGCTTGGCATGCATTTAAGAAGCAAAGGGATACGCGAAGTCATTTTATTAATTAGCCACACCTGTGGCTTTTACTTTATTTGTGCCCAATAGCTAAAAACCCAGCCGAAGCTGGGTTTTTATTTGAGCTAGGTGTTTAGGGGATGATTACATCATGCCGCCCATACCACCCATTCCGCCCATGCCACCCATATCAGCGCCACCAGCTTCATCTTTTGGGATTTCAGCTACCATTGCTTCAGTAGTGATCATTAGACCCGCAATAGACCCTGCAAACTGTAATGCAGAGCGTGTTACTTTAGTTGGATCTAGGATACCCATTTCAATCATGTCGTTGTATTCGCCAGTTGCTGCGTTGTAACCAAAGTTACCGTCGCCGCCTTTAACTGCGTTAATTACAACAGATGCTTCTTCGCCAGCGTTAGTTACGATTTGACGAAGTGGCGCTTCCATCGCACGAAGTGCAACTTTAATACCGTGGTTTTGATCTTCGTTGTCGCCAACTAAATCTACCAGCTTGCTAGCTGCACGTACAAGTGCAACGCCGCCGCCAGGTACTACGCCTTCTTCAACCGCTGCACGAGTTGCATTTAATGCATCTTCAACGCGGTCTTTTTTCTCTTTCATTTCCATTTCAGTAGCAGCACCTACTTTGATTACTGCAACACCGCCAGCTAATTTAGCCATGCGCTCTTGTAGTTTCTCTTTATCGTAGTCTGATGTTGCTTCTTCGATTTGTGCTTTAATTTGTGAAACACGACCGCTAATACCCGCTTCTTCACCAGCACCATCAATGATTGTTGTATCATCTTTAGTGATAATTACGCGCTTAGCTGTACCTAGGTCTTCAACTGTTGCTTTTTCAAGCTCTAAGCCGATTTCTTCAGAAATAACAGTACCGCCAGTTAATACAGCGATATCTTGTAGCATTGCTTTACGACGGTCGCCAAAACCAGGTGCTTTAACTGCTGATACTTTAACAATACCGCGCATGTTATTAACTACTAATGTAGCTAGTGCTTCGCCTTCAAGGTCTTCTGCGATGATTAGTAGTGGTTTGCTTGCTTTAGCAACCGCTTCTAATGTTGGTAATAATTCGCGGATGTTAGATATTTTTTTATCTACAAGTAGAATAAATGGGTTATCTAGTTCAACAGTGCCTTTTTCTGGGCTGTTGATGAAGTAAGGAGATAAGTAACCACGGTCAAACTGCATGCCTTCAACAACATCTAGTTCGTTTTCAAGTGACTGACCTTCTTCTACAGTAATAACACCACTGTTACGGCCTACTTTTTCCATTGCTTGTGCAATGATGTCGCCAATCTCTTTATCAGAGTTAGCTGAAATAGTACCTACTTGTGCAATTGCTTTAGTATCAGAACAAGGAACAGATAACGCTTTAAGCTCTGCAACAGCAGCAATAACTGCTTTGTCGATGCCGCGCTTAAGATCCATTGGGTTCATGCCCGCTGCAACAGCTTTAAGGCCTTCATTAACAATAGACTGTGCAAGTACTGTAGCGGTAGTTGTACCATCGCCGGCTGCATCATTTGCTTTAGATGCAACTTCTTTAACCATTTGTGCGCCCATGTTCTCAAACTTGTCTTCAAGTTCGATTTCTTTTGCTACAGATACACCATCTTTAGTGATAACTGGTGAGCCAAATGATTTATCTAGTACAACGTTACGGCCTTTAGGGCCTAATGTAACTTTTACTGCGTTTGCCAGGATGTTTACGCCAGTTAGCATTTTAGCGCGTGCGTCACCTGCAAAAAGTACTTCTTTTGCTGCCATGTTTTAAATTCCTCTAAATTCTTAAATGTTTATAAACGAAAAGTAGGTTTAGCCTACAATGCCTAAAATATTATCTTCACGCATGATCAGGTACTCTTGACCTTCGATCTTTTCAACTTTTTCAACATATGAGCCAAATAACACAGTGTCACCGGCTTTAACTTCTAACGCTCTCACGTCACCGTTTTCTAAAACGCGACCATTACCTACGGCTACAACTTCTCCGCGAGTTGATTTTTCAGCTGCAGAGCCAGTTAATACAATACCGCCAGCAGATTTTGTTTCTTCTTCTAGACGTTTAACGATTACGCGATCTTGTAAAGGACGAATGTTCATGTTTTTTAGTTCTCCTAACAGTTTCTGAACAGTACAGAAAAAAGCTTTTCTAATTTGCATTCATTAATGGGGGTAGAGTGAAAAATTCCAAGAGAAAAAACGATAAATTTTTAATCTTTTCGCTCATATTCACCATCAATAGTGGTTGGTCGTTCCATTTGCCCTTGCTCTCGTTCAGCATGTTGCTGCCCAGCAAACGGCGATGGCCCTTGTTGCATGCCTGCGCTCATTCTAACAGTTGCTTGGCTAGCAAGGCCTGCAGCCAATTTGTTACGAATTGCAGGGGTTAATAATAGTAGCCCAAATACGTCAGTCATAATGCCAGGAGTAAGGAGTAATACACCTGCAATTACAACGCATATTCCGGTAAATAATTCTTTGGCTGGCATTTGCCCTTGCGCCATTTGCGCTTGTACGTTTTGCAGCGCCCCCATACCTTGTGTTTTAACCATTTTGGCACCTAAAATCGCAGTAATAACAACAAGTGCAATTGTTGCAAATCCGCCAATCACGTCGCTTACTTGAATCAGTAAAGCGATTTCGATAATAGGGATGATAATAAACAACACAAATAAAAATCTAAACATAGCGCTCTCTAAATAATGACACTCAAAAGAGTTGATGAAATATAAATGAGGGTGACGAGGTCTCTTTTCAAGGTTAGGGCATAGGTATCGTCATTTTACTGATATTTTAGCGTCTACACATTGTATCGGCTATCAGATACTATGATGATAGACACTGTCCAATAAGTATAGGTTCATAATGACTACGCATTTTAAAATGATTTTTACGACCTGCAAAGACGAAGCAGAAGCACGCACACTTGCAAGGGCGTTGGTAGAAAAAAAACTAGCTGCTTGTGTAAATATTTTACCTAACATGGGCTCTATTTATATGTGGGAAGGCGAAGTTGCAGAAGCAACTGAAGCTAAGCTACTTATAAAAACGAAATCAGATAAAATGAACGATGTGTTTCTAACAATAAAAGAGTTACATAGCTACGAAGTGCCAGAGATTCAGGTTTTAGAAGTTTCTACGGGAAATTTGGCGTATTTTAATTGGATGGACGAGGTACTGAATTAATGCGTTTTTTCTTTTTATTGTTGGTTACATTATTAACCGTACCTGTAAAGGCTGCGACTAATAATGTGCTTGGTGATCTACTTGGGCCTCCTCAACACACTTTTTTACCTGTAGACCAAGCGTTTGTATTTGACTTTGATCAGCAAGGCAGCACCTTGTTTGTAGGTTGGGATATAGCACCAGACTATTATTTATATAAAAAGAAAATAGAAATCATTGCCAAGGGCGCAAACATTCAAGTAGGTGACTCTGGTAGTGGCGAAATTATTGAAGATGAATTTTTTGGTAAAACAGAAGTTTTTTTTAATACCGCGAGCGTTGTTAGTAAGTTAAGTAATATCACTGAGGGAGCGGTTGTTAAGGTTCGCTATCAGGGCTGTGCAAAAGCGGGGCTTTGTTATCCACCAGAAGTGATTAGTATCCCACTTAGTGTAATTAGTGGCGCACAGATTAAAAATGTAGATCAAAATAGCGCTACAGATGAAGCGGCAACAGCGCAAAGTACATTTGCAGCACTCAACGAGCCAACTACTGAACCTACAACAAATTCAGGTGACACCGAAAAAGAACTGACTTTTACTGAGCAATTAGCCAGTCAGAGCTTAATAACTAATTTACTCATATTTTTTGCTGTTGGTGTAGGCCTTGCTTTTACGCCATGCGTATTCCCAATGTTTCCAATTTTGTCGAGCTTAATTGCGGGTCAGCAAAACCTTTCAACTAAAAAAGCGTTTGCGTTGTCGTTTGTATATATACAAGGCATGGCAGTTACCTATGCAGCACTAGGCTTAGTTGTTGCGGCGCTTGGTGGGCAAGTGCAGGGGTATTTACAGCATCCATTTGTGTTAATCAGTTTTAGTTTATTGTTTGTATTATTGGCTATGTCGATGTTTGGTTGGTACGAAATTAAACTGCCAAGCAGTATGATGAGCAAGCTAACCCAAGTAAGTAACAACCAAAAAGGCGGCAACTACGTTGGCGTATTTTTAATGGGTGTACTTTCAGGATTGATTGCATCACCTTGCACTACGGCACCACTGTCGGCGGCACTGTTATTTGTAGCGCAAAGTGGTGATTACTTAGTAGGTGGTTTAACACTGTACGTGCTTAGTTTAGGTATGGGGTTACCACTTTTATTACTTGGTACATCTGGCGGTAAACTGCTGCCTAAAGCAGGTGGTTGGATGGAGCAAGTTAAAACCTTGTTTGGTTTTGTGATGCTCGTTGTGCCGCTTATATTACTTGAGCGACTAGTAAGCGCCGACATTATATTATTAATGGCAGGTGTGCTTGCATTAGCAACAGCACTGTACTTACATCATTGGCAAAGTAGCCAAACACAAAGCAAGTTAAAAACTGCATTATGGTTTGCTGCAACTCTATTAGTTATTACAGGCTTTACGTTAACTAAAAACTACTTTTGGCCAGTTCAAGTACAAACAGTACAGGTAAGCTCACAAAATAATGAGTTTAAACAGGTTGCTGATTTAGCAGAATTAAAAGAAGCAGTTGCACAAGCAAACGACGAAGGTCGAATGGTTATGGTCGATTTATATGCCGACTGGTGTGTGGCGTGTAAAGAGTTTGAACATTACACCTTTCCTGATGCCAAAGTGCAAAGTGAGTTTAGCCACTATCAGCTTATTCAAATTGATTTAACTGAGAGTGATAATAAAACAATTGAGCTAATGGAAGAGTACACGGTGTTTGGTTTACCTAGTATTTTGTTTTTTAATACTCAAGGACAAGAGCTTAGTACGCAGCGCGTAACGGGCTTTTTAAATGCTGAGGACTTTGCTAAACACCTAGCAGTTGTGCGCGCCAGCGCACAATAATAGTGCAATAGTGCCACTTGAATTGACTAAGTGGCACCTTCTTAATTCTTCTTATATTTGTACCCACGACACTGATAAGACCAGTATTTTGCTGCTATTTACGTCGAAATCACTATAATAGTTGGTTAACGTGAGAAATTGTTGCTACATTGCTTTTTCTGCTTACTTAAAAGTGAAAAACTAGTTAGTAACCGCTTAACTCATTACTTATAGGATATATCGCGTATTATGGCTGCAAAATTTAACCTTTTAGTTATAAATGGTCCAAATTTAAACATGCTTGGTAAACGTGAACCGGATAAATACGGTTTTCAGACGCTGAGTGAGATTATGGAGGAGCTAACCAGTGCTGCTAATAGTCTAGATGTTGAGTTAACGCATTTTCAAAGTAATAGTGAGCAAGCACTCATCGAACGAATTCACGATGCTTGGCAAGCGGTTGATTACATAATTATCAACCCAGCTGCATTTACGCATACTAGCGTCGCATTACGTGATGCACTGTTAAGTGTTGATATTCCGTTTTTTGAGGTGCACTTAAGTAATGTGCACGCACGTGAAGCCTTTCGTCATCATTCGTATTTTTCTGATGTGGCACAAGGCGTGATATGTGGATTAGGCGCAATGGGTTATCACGCAGCATTAAATGCCGCTGTGAGCCGGTTGCAAAGCGCAATTTAATTTTAAATTAACACACAAACTAACAGGCGGGTCGTGTAATGGATATTCGCAAGATAAAGAAGCTTATCGAATTAGTAGAAGAATCAGGTATTGCTGAGCTAGAAATCACTGAAGGTGAAGAATCAGTACGTATTAACCGCAACAACATGAGCGCTGGCCCAGGTTACCCGCAATTTGCTCCACAGCAATATGCACCAGCGCCAGCAGCACCAGTTGCAGCGGCTCCTGTAGCTGTTGAAGCAGCAGCACCAGCTGAGCCTACGGGTCATCAAGTTAAATCACCAATGGTTGGTTCTTTTTACTCAGCTGCGTCTCCTGAAGCTCCAGCATATGTAGAAGTTGGTCAGCAAGTTAAAGTTGGCGATACACTTTGTATTATCGAAGCTATGAAAATGATGAACCAAATTGAATCAGATAAAGCCGGTACAGTAAGAGCTATCTTAGCTGAAAATGGCGAGCCAATAGAATTTGATCAACCTCTATTCATCATTGAATAATAGCGTAACCTAAAAGGCCAACTCTAATGTTAGATAAAGTAGTCATTGCAAACCGAGGTGAAATTGCACTTCGTATATTGCGCGCCTGCAAAGAGCTTGGGATCAAAACGGTTGCTGTGCATTCAACGGCAGATCGCGATCTTAAGCATGTATTGCTTGCAGATGAAACCATCTGTATTGGTAGACCATCAGCAACTGAAAGTTATTTAGATATTCCGCGCATTATTGCTGCGGCTGAAATAACTGACGCTGTAGCGATTCATCCTGGTTACGGTTTCCTTGCAGAAAATGCTGATTTTGCCGACCAAGTTGAGCAAAGTGGTTTTGTATTTATCGGTCCTCGTGGCGACACTATTCGTCTTATGGGTGATAAAGTGTCTGCTATCGCAGCAATGCGTAAAGCAGGCGTTCCATGTGTTCCTGGCTCTGACGGTCCAGTATCAGATGATAAAGAACGCAACATGCAAATCGCTAAGCGTATCGGTTACCCGGTAATCATCAAAGCCGCTGGTGGCGGTGGTGGTCGTGGTATGCGTGTTGTTCGCAGCGAATCTGAACTTATTGATTCAATTGCATTAACACAGCAAGAAGCTAAGCAATTCTTTGGTAATAGCATGGTTTACATGGAAAAATTCCTTGAAAACCCACGCCATATTGAAGTTCAAGTATTAGCCGACGGCCAAGGTAATGCAGTACATTTAGGTGAACGTGATTGTTCTATGCAACGTCGTCACCAAAAAGTAGTTGAAGAAGCTCCAGCACCAGGAATTACTGCTGAAACGCGTAAATTCATTGGCGAGCGCTGTACACGTGCATGTATCGAAATTGGATACCGCGGTGCAGGTACGTTTGAGTTTTTATACGAAAACGGCGAGTTTTACTTCATCGAAATGAATACACGTATTCAGGTTGAACACCCTGTAACTGAAATGGTTACTGGTATCGATTTAGTGAAAGAGCAGTTAAAAATTGCAGCGGGTCAACCGTTATCATTCACTCAAGACGACGTTGTTATTCGTGGTCATGCTATTGAATGTCGTATTAATGCTGAAGATCCTGAAACGTTTATCCCGTCACCGGGTAAAATTACACGTTTCCATCCAGCAGGTGGTTTAGGTATTCGTTGGGACAGCCATATTTACGCTGACTACACGGTTCCACCACATTACGATTCAATGATTGGTAAGTTAATTACTTACGGTGAAAACCGTGATGTAGCTATTGCCCGTGCGCGCAATGCACTTAACGAGCTAGTAATTGACGGAATTAAAACTAATACTCCTTTGCATAAGAGAATTCTTGCAGATGAAAACTTCCAAAATGGTGGTACTAACATCCATTACCTTGAGAAGAAATTAGGATTGTAATTCTAGCCTGTAAAAGGCGTTTTATCTCAGTTAATAACCAGAGTTATTAAGCTGATTTAAATAATTAAAAATCCGATATCAGGAGACTGATATCGGATTTTTTAATGTCTGTAATTTATACCAATTCGCTTAATTAAATGAGCTATTTTGAGGGCGGAAAAACGTGTTGGTAGCTAGGCAAAAAATT
Source organism: Pseudoalteromonas sp. BSi20429 (assembly GCF_000238895.1). NCBI lineage: Bacteria > Pseudomonadati > Pseudomonadota > Gammaproteobacteria > Alteromonadales > Pseudoalteromonadaceae > Pseudoalteromonas > Pseudoalteromonas sp. BSi20429. Next base: position 47,917 of record NZ_BADV01000006.1, read on the forward strand.
CGCTATTTAGTTGTTCTCGGCAATTGCTCCTGCATTGCTCTACCTTCTACATCCATGCAGTCGTAAATGAGAGTTTTTTAACGCAGGTAGCGACACGTTTAGCCCCGCAAAATGATTAAGTATTATTGCGGATTGGTATTAAGCCTTATAGGCAATAAAAAAGTCCATCGAATGTACTGCAAAGAGTAAATTCGATGGACTCAATATTTATACAATATGTTGAAATAACATTAAACTAATTTAGATTCAATTAACTGCAGTGCTTCTTCTAAAATTGTTTCTACTGCTTTTTTAGCGCGTTCAGGATCGCGTGACTTTATGGTTTCTAAAATATCAGCGTGTTTAGCAACGTCTGCGCCCGGTACACCTTTAATGTGGTTTGTATAACGAATACTTACTCTAAGGGCAGTACTAATAAACTCAGTTAACTGCACAAAAAAGCGATTGTTACTGGCAACTAATATGCTGGTATGAAAAGCAATGTCAGCTTCTAGTGGATCGTCCAAGCCTTCGTCTGCTTCAGCCATGCGGGCTAAGGCGTTATCAATTTCAGCGAGTTGTTCAGCTGTTGCATTTAGTGCAGCAAGAGCGGCCGCTTGTGGTTCAAGGGCAACGCGTACTTGAGTAAACTCTTTTAATAATGAAAGTGATGGCTTGCTGCTTAAAATCCAACGTAGTACGTCGGTATCAAACATGTTCCAGCTGCTTTCAGGTAATACACGAATACCTTGCTTAGGACGGGATGAAATTAATCCTTTAGCAGAGAGCATTTTTACCGCTTCGCGGGTAGCGCTGCGACTTACATCATACTTTATACATAAATCGGCTTCAGAAGGCAGGCCTTCGCTTACAGGGTAAACACCACGCACAATAGCAAAACCCAAATCGTGGGTTAATTGTTGTGTTAAATTTTGACGGGGTTGGCTTTTCATTGCGCAGGATTCCGAGTTGATATATTGCTTTATTATATATCATATATCATATTAATGTACTTAAGGATATGATATAAACTTTTAATTAGTTAAATATTTTAGCACAGCAATAACAACTTAGTTTGGCTCTTTATACTGTAAGTGTAAGTTTATAAAGAGTTTAAATAAAATTGAAAATGCGCTGTATGGAGAGTTGAATTTGAACACCCTAGCTCAATATCATAGTCTTTCTGGTAAAGTTATTTTTATTACAGGCGGTGCATCAGGCATTGGCAGAGCAATGGTTAAGTCCTTTGTAAACCAAAATGCAAAAGTAGCATTTATAGATATTGATGATAAGGCAGCGCAATCGCTTATTCGTGATTTACCCAATGCAAAACTATGGTATAGGCAAGTTGATGTAACTGACTCTCATGCACTTCAGCAATCACTTGTGGATGCATGCGCCGCTTTTGGTGCCATTAATGTGCTAGTTAATAATGTAGCGAACGACCGCCGCCAAGCGAGCGAAGACGTTACAGTGCAAGACTGGGATCAGTGCTTACAAATAAACTTAAACCCTGCATTTTTTGCCTCTCAAGTTGCTATGTCTTTTATGAAAGGCGATGGAGCCGGCAGTATCATTAATTTTAGCTCTATTAACGCGATTATGGGCCAGCCACAAATGGCAGGCTATGTAACCGCAAAAGCAGGGCTAATTGGTATGACTAAGGCATTGGCTCGCGATTACGGCGAGTTTGGTATTCGCGTTAACGCTATTTTGCCAGGGTGGGTGGCCACCGACCGTCAACTAGCAAGTTGGTTTACCGAAGAAGAGCAAGTTAAGTGGATGGAAGCCATGGCGCTTAAAAAATTAGTTACCCCTGAAGATGTTGCTAATTTGGCACTCTTTTTAGCCGCCGATGAAAGCAGTATGATCACCGGGCAGAGTATTAAAATCGACGGTGGGAGGCTTTAAAGCTTGGCTAATTCATCTCTTTTTATTGCTGTTGACTGGGGCACGAGCCATTTACGTGCTTATTTGTGCGAAGTACAAGCGCAATCAACACTTAAATTATTAGCACAACGTGATGGCCCTGGCGTTGTTAAAGCGAATCAAAATTTTGAGCAAACCCTAATCGACACCATTGCAGTGTGGAAGCAAGAATATGGCAGTTTACCTATATATATTGCAGGGCAAATTACCTCAAGCATCGGCTGGCACGAAACGCCATATTTAGAATGCCCAATTAATCCTGAAGGGCTACTTAATGCTGCGGTTAGCTTTGATTGCGATGGACATATTATTAAAGCGTTACCTGGCACAAAGTGTACGCTGCAAAATAGCTTATTTGATGTAATGCGCGGCGAAGAGCTGCAAATTTTAGGGTTTTTAAAGCAAAATCCAGAGTATCAACAAGGTAAAATATTATTATGTTTACCTGGTACACATACTAAATGGGTGCTTATAAACAACGGCGAAATCATTTGCTTTAAAACAGCCATGACCGGCGAGTTATATGATTTGTTATGTCATCAAAGTGTTTTAATTCCTAACGACTGTGCAGAAGGTGAGTTTGACTTTAAAGCATTTGAGCAAGGCTGTGAGCTAACTTTAGGTAGTGATAGCGGTAACTTGGCACATGGTATTTTTAGTGTGCGTACACGCCAGCTTTCAAAGGAGTTAACGCCAGTACAAGCCAAAGCCTATTTGTCGGGTGTATTAATTGGCAGCGATGTACGAGCAGCTCGCCACGCTAGCGAATGGCAATTATTAAGTGATACACAAGTTGTGGTGATTGGCACAAAGCAGCTGAATAAGTGTTTTACTACGGCGCTTAATCAAATAGGTGTGAAGTGTGTTGAGTTTGATATTAAAACAGCGACGCTTAGCGGTTTTAATTATTTATTTAATTTAGAGTCAAAAAAATAAACCCCTCTATAAAAATTAAATTATAAAGGGGTTAACAGGAAGCTATTATAACTTAATAGTTAAGCGCTTTTAGCTGCTTGGTTATGCTCAATGTAATCATTGAGCGCAGCAACTTGTGCCTCATTAAAACGTAGTCCTAATTTGCTGCGGCGCCATAAAATATTGTATGCGTTTTCTGCCCACTCTTCATTTAGCAAGTAATCTACTTCTGCTGCAAATAAACCATGGCCAAAATCTTGGCCTAAATCACTCAACCCAGTTGCACTACCTAATATATTTTTAGCACGAGTACCATAAGTGCGTACAAAGCGTTTAAGTGTTATTTCAGGTAGCCATTCGTATTTTGCTTTTAGCTCTGATTTAAGTGCTTCTACAGAGCTAAAATCACCACCAGGGAGCGAGCTATGCTTGGTCCACGCTTTGCTCATTTGTGGGTAAAAGTCTTCAAGCTTATTAACCGCAGCTTCGGCAAGTTTGCGATAAGTTGTAATTTTTCCACCAAACACACTCAATAGAGGTGCTTGCTTAGCATCACTCGAAAGCTCTAATTTATAATCGCGAGTAACGGCTTGTGCATTAACTGATTCGTCATCAAGTAATGGGCGTACGCCTGAAAAGGTATGTACTATGTCTTCGCGTTTAATCGGTTGTTTAAAGTAGGTATTAGTAATATCAATTAAGTAATCAATTTCTTCATCACTAATTTTAACGTCTTGTGCTTCACCTTTGTGTTCTACATCGGTTGTGCCAATAAGTGAGAAGTCATCTTCAAACGGAATAACAAACACAATGCGCTGATCTTTATTTTGTAAAATATAAGCTTGTTTCTCATCGTGAATGCGAGGCACTACAATGTGGCTACCTTTTACAAGGCGAATATTTTGTGGTGATTTTTCTGTTAGGGCTTCATCAAATAATTTAGCTACCCAAGGACCCGCAGCATTAACAATGCCTTTGGCAGAAATAGTGTATTTAGCTTTGCCCTTTTGCTGCTCAAGCGTTACCTGCCATTTACCTTGCTCACGTTTAGCATTTATACACTTAGTTTGTGTGGTAATAACGGCGCCTTTTTCCTGCGCTGCAAGGGCGTTTAAAACGACTAAGCGAGAATCATCAACCCAGCCATCAGAGTATTCAAACCCTTTGGTAATAGAGGGTTCTAAAACGCTATTTTCACCAAATTTAATGCTTCGAGAACCCGCTAGTGTTTCGCGTTTTGCTAGGTTGTCATACATAAACAAGCCAATGCGAATCATCCACGCAGGGCGCAGGTGTTTTTGATGCGGCAATCTAAAGGTTAGCGGCCACATAATATGAGGTGCGTTTTTAAGTAGCACTTCTCGCTCTGCTAAGGCTTCTTTTACTAATCTAAATTCGTAGTGCTCAAGGTAGCGCAGACCGCCGTGGATCAGCTTAGAACTGTTTGAAGATGTTGCACAGGCAAGGTCTGATTGTTCGCACAAGAGAACTTTTAACCCTCTGCCTGCTGCATCAGCTGCTATTCCAGTGCCGTTTACACCGCCACCGATGACTAGTAAGTCATATTCGTTATCTGCTAATTCCACCGAGCTAACCTTTTTATTTGTAATATAAATAAGACATAAGCATCATAAAGCTGCTGTTTTCATTTGACAATAGAAAACCCAGATTTTTATTCGTTAATTTTGACGCCAATCCATTTTCAATTTAAAGCAGTAAAGCATGCTTTTTAAATCTAGCATTTAGCTAAGTTAAAAAAGCAAAGTGGTTAAAGTATTAGCCTTAACCACTTAGTATTTACTATGGGCAGTTTTTATTCGTTAAGCATACTTGAGCTACGCAGTGCTGCCATTTTGCGTATAGATCGTTACGCTCGTCGGCACTCATGGTTGGCTCAAAACGACGGTCGCATGTCCACATTTTAGATAACTGCTCAGTCGACTCGTACACACCTGTTTGTAAGCCAGCTAAATATGCTACGCCTAAAGAAGTGGTTTCGGTCACAGTTGGGCGCTCAACTGTTGCGCCTAAAATGTTTGATAAAAAGGTCATAACCCAATTATTTTTTACCATACCGCCATCTACACGAAGCACACTTGGGCGAAGACCATCACGTTCCATCGCTTTTTGTAAATCTTTGGTCTGGTAACCAACTGATTGCAGCGCTGCGGCAACTATGGTGCTAATACCCGAATCGCGTGTTAGCCCTAAAATAGCGCCACGTGCATTAGGGTCCCAATAAGGAGCACCTAAACCCGTAAACGAAGGCACTAAAAATACACCATGATCGAGCGGTACATCTTTGACCATCGACTCACTTTCGCCAGCATGGCTAAGTAGTTTTAAGCCTTCAACAATCCACTGCATAGTTGCGCCAGCCATAAATATACTGCCTTCAATGGCGTAAGTTGGCTTGCCGTTTAATCTATAAGCAACAGTGGTCAGTAAGCGGTTTTCTGAGGTCAGTGCTTTTTCGCCAGTGTTAAGCATTAAAAAACAGCCAGTACCGTAAGTACTTTTTGCCATGCCTTGTTCAAAACATGCGTGGCCAACAAGCGCAGCCTGCTGATCGCCTGCAATACCACAAACACGAATTGGCGCGCCAAAAATGTCAGCACTGGTTGAACCAAACTCGTCAGCTGAATCCATTACTTCTGGCAGCATCGATTCTGGAATATCGAATAACTCTAAAAGCTCTTGATCCCACTGCTGGGTATGAATATTAAATAACATGGTGCGCGATGCATTGGTTGCATCGGTGCGGTGCTCTTTGCCGCCTGTTAGCTGCCAAAGTAGGTAAGTGTCAACCGTACCGAAGGCGAGCTCACCTGCAAGGGCTTGTTCGCGTGCGCCTTCAACGTTATCTAAAATCCAACGAATTTTAGTGGCCGAAAAATAAGGGTCGAGCAATAAGCCTGTTTTATCGCTTATTGTTTGGCAAAGCTCATCAGTTGTTAGGCTTTCGCAATAGTCACTTGTGCGACGGTCTTGCCATACAATAGCGTTATAAATTGTTTTGCCTGTTTTTTTGTTCCACACTAAAGTGGTTTCGCGCTGGTTGGTGATACCAATGGCAATAATTTCTTCAGGCTTTACATCGTTTTTAGCTAACACTTCGCGACTAGTGCTAAGCACTGTTTGCCAAATATCGTTAGGGTCGTGTTCTACCCAACCATTTTGTGGAAAATGCTGCGAAAATTCTTGTTGTGCTGTACCAAAAACGTCTGCATCTTTTGTAAACAAGATGGCCCGAGAGCTTGTGGTTCCTTGATCAATTGAGAGTATGTATTTGGACATGATATTTGTGTTATTTATCTTATCTTATATATGACTAGATTGCCTTTAACCGAAGTTAATGGCAATGGTTTTTTCTTAAAATAGCAGATTAAAAAATAAACACGCTAATATTTTCTGGTAACTCTTTTATATAAAAGGTGTTTTATTTTTGCATTATTTTAAGGGCGTATGCGGCTATTGATTAAAACAGCCGCTTAAAGTTTATTATTACTTGGTGTGAGGTTTAGCTTGTTGCCAATCCATACCGGTAGAAAAGCGATTATCAAACCCGCGCCACTGTGGCTGCGGTTTACCATCAACAACAGCTTGGTCGCCGTTTTGTGGTAAATCTAAGTATTTACACTCGCTGGCTATGCCTTTTACATGGCAATCCATCATGGCAAGTACAAAGTGTTTGTTGATTTCGTTTAGTGTACGCATAGACCACGAAGGCTCGTAGTAATGGCCTATATCTAGCTCACTGCTGCTTTGTGCAATAGCAGGAGCTGGGTGTGGTGCAATATTGTGGCGTGCATTTTTGTAAGTAAGCATGTACTTATCTTTGCTGCCTGTTTGTTCATAAAGACTTTTAATGCCTTCATAGCCTGAAATGTCATCTAAGTTACCGGCTATATAAAGCGAAGGTACTTTAATATTTTCCATTGCTTTGGCATCAAATATAGCGTGCTGTCCGCCCCATGGTGCAAAGGCCACCATCGCTTTTATACGTGGGTCTACTTTTGGGTTTTGGTATTGCCCACCAGCGCAGCTGTTTAGTAATTGCTGTACTTGTTTAATTTGAGCTGGGTCTTTCATACCCGTAAACATAGCCGTAGTTTGCTCATTAAAAGCGTAACAACCACCTATCGTATTTACCGCGCCATAACCACCCATTGAGTAACCAATTACGCCTGCACTTTTGTTGTCTACTTGCTTGCTTGCAAAGTTGTTTTGCTCATTAAAGTAATTAATAACAAACTGCTGATCGCGTGAGCGATTTATAAGCGTGCTAAAAAAGCCAGAGAATGGCGCGTTTTTAAAATCAACATCGGCATTGGTCGAGTCAGTATGATCAATAGCTACCACAATATAACCGTTCGACGCTAAATGCTCGCCAAGGTAGTACATAATTGTACGGTAACCGGTATAACCGTGCGAAAGCACTATCACAGGGTAGTGCTCTTTATTATTAATGGCGACATCACGCATTGCATCGGCTTGCAGAGTAAACTCTTTACCTGAGCGAGTTTGATCAGTGTAGCTGGTAAGTGGCGCTTTTGCTGTATTTGCAGCCGGATACCACACCTCTACTTTTAAAGGACGATCTTTTTGACCTTGTGTAGCGGGGTCAAATTGCGCAGGGTTAACTAAATCAAGTGTTTGCACACCTACATTGTAGCTACCTTTAGCTGCAAGCTCTGGCAGTACTTCGCTAGTGATTGGCGGGTATAGCTGCTCTGGTTTATTAGATTCAGCAACAGCTACACTGGCAGATAAACTGCACGTTGCAAGTAATATGGCTTTTGAAAGCGCCTTGAGTGTGTGTGTCATTGTGTGTCCTTGTTGTGTATTTTTATTTTTTAATTTGTCAGTTCAGCCGACTCGACGGCATTGCTATATTGCAGCTGCCATTGTGCTCGTAAGGTATCCATTATGTTCATAACCCGTAAGCTAGTACCCAGTGGTAATACACAGCTTTGGGTTTGTTTTTGTAATATACACTGCGTGACATGTGCAATTTCAAACTTAAAGTTTTCATCGTCGCTAAAGTCGTATTCAAAGTACTGAGGGTCTTGGCCGTTTATGTGTAGCTCTAGCGTTTTTGCACCTACAAACTGAGGTATTCGAATATAGCCAAGCTCACCATTAATACATGCTTCTGTTGGGCCATTTTGCTGTAGTGCGCTGGCAAGAGATGCAAATTGCCCGTTACCGTAATCCACTATAGCAGTGCTTCGCTCATCAACGCCGGTTGTGCTTTTATATACAAAGGATTTGATGTGTTCAGGGGCTTTATTAAATACCACATCAGCAATCGAAATAGGGTAAATACCTAAATCGAGCAGGGCGCCACCGGCTGTTGTAGGGTTCATTAATCGGTGAGTGTCGGCAAAGCTGCCAGGTAAACTAAAGTTGGCATTAACACTGTGCACATTACCAATAACACCTCCACTTAGGAGCTGTTGTAATTTTACTATAGCTGGTAAAAACCGCATCCAAACGCCTTCCATTAAAAAGCAGTTTTGTTGTTTTGCAAGCTCAGTGAGGCTTTGCAACTGCTTAGCATTAACGGTAATTGGTTTTTCGCTTAGCACGTGCTTATTGTGTTTTAAGCATTGGGCTATCGTTTTAAAGTGTTGATCGTGGGTATTGGCAATATAAATAGTATCTATATTTGGGCATTGCATAAGAGCTTGATAGCTCTCATAGCCTTGAATATTGTACGGTGTGGCAAATTCTTTAGCGCGCTGCATACTCGTTGAAGCCGCGCCAATAAGCTGTGCATTACTGCAATGCGCAATGCTTGTAGCAAAGGTGTGAGCTATATTGCCACACCCAATAATTCCCCAATTAACCTTTGCCATGCTTATTCCTTAAGTTTATTTAAAAAGACGTAATTTGTAATCCTGAACCCGCTGAACATACGTAAATATCAGCATTTAGGCTAAAGCGTTCAAAGTAATGCTTTTCTACCGCAGCTTTAATTAGTGGTACTTCCGCATCGCGACACAAACATACAATAGCACCACCAAAGCCGCCACCCGTCATACGAACTGCGCCACGCTCGCCCATCGCTTCTTTACAAATTTCTACTAGGCCATCGGTTGCAGGTACGGTTACTTCAAAGTCGTGTTTAAGCGATTGGTGCGATGCAGCCATTAGCGTGCGAAGTGCATCCATATTGTTATTTTGTAGTGCAGTAGTTGCTGCAATTACACGGTCGTTTTCGCTAATTACGTGGTGTGCACGTTTATATTCGTTTTCGCTTAATGTCGCTTTTACTGCTTGCAGGCCAGCCATGGTGGCTTGGCGAAGTGTTTCTACACCCATTTTTACAGCAGCTTGTTCGCAGTCAATACGGCGCTGGTTGTATTCGCTATCAACCAACTTACGCGGGTAGTTTGAATTAACAATAACAATATTTAAATCATCAGGAACTTTAACTGATTTAGTTGCGAGGTTTTCACAGTCGATTAATAGCGCATGACCGTTCTCGCCTTTAGCTGAAATAAGCTGATCCATAATGCCGCATTGGCAATGCATAAAGTCGTTTTCGGCTTCTTGACCAAATAGCGCAATTTGCTCTGGCGGTAAACCAAGCTGTGCAATATGGTTAAACATACCGCCTACAGCAACTTCTAGTGCGGCCGATGATGACAAGCCACTACCTTGCGGTAAGTTGCTGTCAATAAGTAGGTCGGCGCCACGCAGTGTGTAGCCCGCTCTTTTAAGAACATAAGTAACAGCACGAATGTAGTTACCCCATTGCGACTGGCCTTCAGTGATTTCTTCATCAACGCTAAAGCTGTCTTTTTCGCCTGGGTAATTTAAAGAATGCACAGTAATAATATTGTCGTCGCGTTCTTTAAACATTACTTGGGTTCGAAACTCTAACGAACACGGTAAAACAAAACCGTCGTTGTAGTCGGTAAATTCGCCAATAAGGTTTACACGCCCCGGTGCTGCAGCAATACCTTGAGCAGGCGCGCCATACAGTGACAAAAATTGTTGTTGGAATTCGTTAAGCTTCATCTGTGTGTCCTGCTGTATCTTTATAGTGTGTTGTACTGGCTGCTTTTAAAATAGAAGCAGCGGTTTCTGCGCTTAAATCGCGTTGGCTTTCGCCTAGCATTTCGTAGCCTACCATGTGTTTTTTAACAGTAGCAGAGCGAAGTAGCGGCGGATAAAAATGGGCATGTAAGCGCCAATGTTGCTCATCAGAGCCTCTGTTAGCCGGTGCATTGTGCCATCCCATTGAGTATGGGAAGCTGCAATTAAATACGTTGTCGTACTTAGTGGTTAATACTTTAAGTGCCTGTGCCAAAGAGTCGGTTTGCGCATCGTTTAGCTGGCTAAAGTTTTGAATATTATCTTTAGTTACTAGCATTGTTTCAAACGGCCACGCAGCCCAAAATGGCACAACAACAAGCCAATGTTCGTTTTCAAATACAACACGTGTTTGATCTGCTTGTTCTTTTTGCGCGTAATCAGCGAGCATGGCTGTGCCATGCTTTTTATAATAAGCGAGCTGCTGGTTATCTTCGGCTTCTATTTCGGTTGATAAATGCGAGTGAGCCCATACTTGGCCGTGAGGGTGAGGTTGCGAACAACCCATGATCTCGCCTTTATTTTCAAAAACTTGTACACATTCGTACTGCTGTGCAAGCTCTGTATAATTTTGTTTCCAGGTTTTTACTACTTCGTGCAATGCGTTTTGGCTAAGCTCTGGTAGTGTTTTATTATGCTCTGGAGAAAAACAAATTACGCGGCATTCGCCACTGGCTTCGTCGGCAATAAATAAATCGCTGTCTGATTCTAAGCTTTGTAATTGCTCGCTGGCATTAGGTGTTAATGCGCCAAAGTCATTTCTAAATACGTGTGTGTATTTGTAATCTGGATTGCTGTCGCCATTTGCACGGGTATTACTTGGGCAAAGTGGGCAGCTGTCATCGTGTTTTGGTAATACGTTTTCGTTAACGACTTCTGTTGCGCCTAACCATGGGCGGTTATTACGATGTGGTGACACTAATACCCAACGACCCGTTAGCGGATTTTTACGTCTGTGAGTACTTTCTAATAAAGCCATATTAACTCTCCAACCCACTTGGGTAATTAGTTTGCCAGCGCCATGTGTCGTTTGTCATGTCGCTAAGTGTTAGTTCTGCGTGCCAGTTAAGTATGTTTTGCGCTTTCGTGGCATCGGCGTAGTTACAGGCAATATCACCTGCTCGGCGTGGTGCAATCTTATACGGAATATCTTTATTGGCTGATGCGCTAAATGCGTTGATCATATCAAGCACAGAATAACCTTGCCCTGTGCCTAGGTTGTAAGCATGAAAGGCGGTATCTGTTTTATGTTGCATAAATGCCGCAACATGACCTTTCGCTAAATCTAAAACATGAATATAGTCGCGCACGCCTGTGCCATCTTCGGTGTCGTAGTCGTCACCAAAAATATTAACCACGTCGCGTTTGCCTACTGCAGTTTGAGCAATAAATGGGATTAAGTTATTAGGAATACCATTAGGGCTTTCACCTAATAAACCACTTGGGTGTGCACCTACTGGGTTAAAGTAACGAAGCGCAATACCCATAAATTGACTGTTGGCATTACATACGTCTTGCATGGCTTGTTCAACCATGACTTTAGTCCAACCATAAGGGTTAGTTGCGCGTATAGGATGCTTTTCGTCAATAGGGAGGTAGTCTGGCTCGCCGTACACAGTAGCCGATGAGCTAAATATAATATGGTTAACGCCTTCATCTTGCATGTTTTGTAGCATGCTTAATGTGCCCGACACATTATTTTGATAATAACGCAGCGGTTGCTCAGTAGATTCGCCAACGGCTTTTAAAGCCGCAAAGTGAAAAACAGCTTCGGCTTTAGTATGTTTTAGGGCGAGTTTAAATTGTTGCTCGTCTTGAATGTCACCCAAAATAAACTCAAACCGAGTACCTGTAATCTTTTCGAGTTGGTCAAGTACCCGCGCACTTGCATTAGACAAGTTATCATAAATAACAGGCGTAATACCTGCTTCATGCAATGCAATACATGTGTGGCTACCTATGTAACCCATGCCGCCAGTAACTAAAACTTTCATGTTATTTCTCGAAAAGTGTATTTATATGATAAATACTACTATTAAGGGGGTTTAAAAACAATAGTTATGATTGCTGGGTAATTCAAATAAAAGCATAAAAAACATTCAGCTTAAACACTTACCTGCCTTTTAAAGGAATGCTTTTATATTAACTAACATAGGCTTAGCTTTATCAATTAATTCTATAAACTGATTCAACTATTGGCCTAATTATCAGCAGTAAGTCGGGGTGCTAATATAGCGAAAATAAAGTAAGGAGAGATCAACATGAACAAAACAATTTTACTTACCGGTGCTACCGATGGCATTGGGCTAGAAACTGCAAAGATGTTATTAGCACAAGGTCACACCGTATTATTACATGGCCGCAGCCAAGCAAAGCTAAATGCGCTACAAGTAGCTTTAACCGAGCAATACCCAAATGCAAGTACACATACTTATATTGCTGATTTAAGCGATATGAGCCAAGTTCAAACTTTGGCAAAAAATGTATTAGCCGATTTGGCCGAAAATAATAACCAGCTTGACGTACTTATTAATAATGCAGGCGTTTATCAATTAGTTGATGCTACAACAATTGACGGCCTTGATGCTCGCTTTGTTGTAAACACGATTGCGCCATATCTTCTTACAAAACTATTGTTACCTGTTCTTGGTCATGATTCGCGAGTGGTTAATGTGTCATCAGCTGCGCAATCAAGCGTTAACTTAAATGCACTTATAGGTAACACTGAACTTTCTGATAGTGCGGCTTATGCACAAAGTAAATTGGCTATTACTATGTGGTCGCGTCATTTAGGGCTTGAGCTTAAAGATACTGGGCCATTAGTTGTATCGGTAAACCCTAAATCGTTACTGGGAAGCAAAATGGTAAAAGACGCTTACGGTATAGATGGTGGGGATTTAAAAATTGGCGCAAATATTTTTTGTCGCGCAGCGCTTAGTGATGAATTTAAAGATGCCGCAGGCCTGTATTTTGATAACGATACAGGACGCTTTGCGTCTCCTCATGTTGATGCACTTGATAATGCTAAAAATCAACAACTAGTAGATACGTTAGGCAGTATTTTAGCACAGCTTAAATTAGGCAAAGCATAATGAAAAATCATGTTACCTGGACAGTACAAGGCCAAATTAAAGAAGGTAAATACGATGAGTTTTTACTGGTAATGGCGCGATTAGTTACTTTGGCTAAAAGTGAAGCGGGCACTTTAATGTATGAGTGGACAGTAAGTGAAGACAAACGCAGTGTACATATTTACGAGCGTTACCAAGATGAAGATGCTGCTAAAGCGCATCTTGCTGGTTGGGGCGAAAGTGGCCCACTATTTTTAAGCGTAGTTGATATGGATAAAGTAACGGTATTTAGTCAATTATCAGAAGAGTTTGCACAAGCCTTTGCAGGCCCAAGCAGTGTATTTATGAAACCTGTGGGTGGCTTTGTAAAGTTTTAGAGAAAATACCCATTGTTGATCTAAAGAGCTCACCTCATCAGTGAGCTCTTTTTTTAGTGGCATTACTGCTCTTGCTGCAAGCGTTCGTATAGCCAATCTTTTAGTTCTGTACGTTCGTGTTTTAGTTGATGCATTTGCTCATCGCTTATGGGCGCATCTTTGAGCTCTAATACCCTAATCTCTTTATCTAGCTTGTCGTACTTATCTGCTTTTTTTGCAAATTCAGTATCGCTTTCATTTAACTCGGCAATGGTCTTTAAGTACTCTGGAAAGTCATTTGTTAATGAGTGGTCTTCGCCTAACATATTCGCTCCTTAGTAGGATATAAATGAGCTCACAAGTAAGTGAGTTGTATAAGTGAATTACTGCCTTTCATATAATACACTGGGGCTTACATAGATATAATTCAACCATCGAGCCGCTAATTTGATGTAGCACAAACAACCGTTTTTACTTTTTAGCCGTTACTGCTTTTCCCAATAAGGGACTTCACCAAAGTAGGCAATAAAATGATCGATAAACGCACGCACCTTAGGGGCTAATAATCTATTGCTTGGATATACAGCCCAAATATCGGCATTAGCTACCAGCGGAAAGTCTTTTAACACTTCTACTAGGCTGCCATCTTCTAAATATTTATAGCTACACCAATTTGAACTAATAGTAATACCTAACCCTTGTACGCACGCATCACGAACGGCTTCACCGTTATCAAAACGAAGTGCGCCTTTGGTTTTAATATTAAGAGTGTCTTTACCTGATTTAAAACCCCAGCTCTCTATACTGGCTAAGTTAATAGTTTGATGATTAACTAAATCTTGCGGTGTTTTAGGCAAGCCATTTTTAGCTATATACTCAGGCGATGCGCATACAATACGGTTATCAGATGCCAGTTTGCGAGCAATTAGGTTTGAATCTTTAAGTGCCGCATCGCGAATTGCAATATCAAAACCGCCTTCTACTAAATCAACAATAGTATCGCTAAAGCGGCAATCTATAGTCAGCCCTGGGTATTTTTGCATAAAGCTTTTTAAGGCAGGGACTATATGCATGCGTCCAAAAGAAGCAGGCGCAGTGATACGTAATGTACCTTGGGGCACTAAGCTTCCTGCACCTACCGAGGCGCGTGCGGTTTCTAATGTTGCTAGCACCTCTTGTGCATGAGGTAAAAATGCCTCGCCTTCTTCGGTCAGCGACACCTTGCGCGTAGTACGATGAATAAGTCGTACTCCTAAGTTCTCCTCAAGCTTACTAATATATGCACTCGCTACTGCTGGTGATAAATCAAGCTCTCTTCCTGCTAGGCTTATATTATATGTATTAGCAATGCGTACAAACAAAGCAAGATGGTCATTATTCATACTTGATTCTCAATATTATGTTGAAACAGATTGTGTATTTAGCCTTATTATCATTTATTAAAGGCAAAGCTACAATGAAACCTTATTACACATTAACTATAAACAGCTAATAGAGGCAACACTCATGAAAGCAATGACAATTAATAATTTTGGTGGCACTGAAGAGTTTGTAGCAGCAGAGGTTGCAAAACCACAAGTAACCGCAGGTAACGTATTGGTTCGCATTGCTGCAACTAGCGTAAATACAATTGATATGATGATTCGTCAAATGGGTGCCGATTTACCATTTGCTCCAAAGTTACCAGGCATTTTAGGTATGGACTTTGCGGGCACTATTGAAGCTGTGGGAGACGGTGTAACAGAGTTTACTGTAGGTGATGAAATTTACGGTTGTGCTGGTGGCCTAGGCGATTTACCAGGTGCACTTGCTGAGTTTATGCTTGCTGATAAGCGCTTAATTGCTCACAAACCTAAAAATTTAACCATGAAAGAAGCAGCCGCTATTCCACTTGTAGGTATTACTGCACTTGAAGGCTTAACGCGTGCAAATGTAAAAGCAGGTCAAAAAGTGTTAGTGCACGGTGGCGCAGGTGGTGTAGGCCATTTAGCAGTACAACTAGCTAAGCACTTTGGCGCTGATGTTTACTCAACTGGCGGTAACGCAGAGCAACTAGCACTAATAGAAAGCTTTGGCGCTACAGGCATTAACTTTAAAGACGAAACTGTAGAGCAATACGTTGAAAAACATACCAGCAATGTGGGCTTTGATATGGTGTTTGACACGGTAGGAGGCGGTAACCTTACTAACTCGTTTGCAGCAGCAAAGCTAAATGCCCAGGTATCTACAACGCTCTCTTTATTAGAAGTAGACTTAAGCCCAGTACACTTTAAAGGGTTATCGTTAAACGTAATCTTTATGCTTATCCCGATGATCCACGACTTTAATCGTCAAGATCATGGCGACAAACTAGCAAAGCTTGCACAAATTGTAGAAGCTGGCGGTATGCGCCCAGTACTTGATGAGCAAGATTTTACATTAGAAGATACAGCTAAAGCGCATGATCGTTTAGCAAGTGGCCAAGCACTGGGTAAAGTGGTTATAAACGTACAATAATGCATTAAGGCCGGCTTTTTAGCCGGCTTCTTTATAATTCTAATATTCCTTCTAAAGATAGCTCTAACGTAAGATAAACAAACCTCATTTATGTTGACGAATTAATAGTGGTAGAATGCAGCGCTTAGTACCACTTGTGTGAAGTAAGTGGTCAATAATTTATAAGGTTTGTTGTGTAATGCTGTTGATGATCGACAACTACGACTCGTTTACTTACAACTTAGTGCAATATTTTCAGCGTTTAGATCAAGACGTTTTAGTGAAACGTAATGACGAGCTAAGCATTGCACAAATAAAACAGTTGAACCCGAAACACATCGTGTTATCGCCGGGGCCATGCACGCCTAACGAAGCGGGTATTTCGTTAAATGTTGTTGAGCAACTAAAAGGGCAATATCCTATTTTAGGGATTTGCTTGGGACATCAAACTATCGCGCAAGCTTTAGGAGGAGATGTAGTTCGTGCTAAAAAAGTAATGCACGGTAAAACATCACCCATAGTTCATACTAATAAAGGGGTGTTTAAAGGCTTAGCTAACCCGTTAACAGTATGTCGTTATCATTCTTTAGTGGTTAAAGAGCAAACTCTGCCTAAAGAGCTTGAAGTAACCGCATGGACTCAGACTGAGCAAGGCGAGTTTGACGAAATTATGGGGTTACTTCATAAAGAACTAGCAATTGAAGGTGTGCAGTTTCACCCCGAAGCTATTCTAACTGATCAAGGCTTAGAACTGCTTGATAACTTTTTAACTCGCTTCTAATGTTATAATACACAGAGCATTTAATACTTTATTAATGGATGTCATGACTGAACTTGTAGCGCAACAGCGTACTGCCAAAATACTAAGCCAACGGGCTCATGACTTATTGCTTGGGCACAGCTTTGCGCATCAGCAAATTGGTTTCATTCATACATTAGATATAGATTACGGCGAACCCATGAAGCAACGTACTTTGCTTCAGGTTGAAGTGGCCGCACAGAATAAACGCCAGCAAAGCAGTACTGCACATCATAAGTACCGCGCTCAAGCGAGTGAGCAACTGCACAAAACAATTGAAACAGCTATATATAAGCAGCTTGAAGATATAGATGGCGTAATTCACAGCACTATAGGTATTGAAGATGGTATTGCCAATATACTCGATATATTAGCTGTAAAGTCGGCGTCGGTAGGACGTTTAGAGCCACTGGTTAATGATATAAGCTGGTTGGGTAGAGAATTAGTAACGCTCGTTAATTTACCTTACTATCGTAATCAGCGTAGTAAAAATACGTCTGTAAAAGTAGATAAACCATCGCTTGCCCTTCGTTATATTGGCCTTGATAACTTACAGCTTGTTATTCCTACATTTGCTGCCCGTCATTGGATGCCACATAGCACCGAACCATTTTCATTATTAAAACGCCGGCTACGCGACAGCGCGATGGCAAACGCGATTGCTGCGCAAAAAATTGCACAAATTAATAATGTGAATGATGTACATGCATTTACCCTTGGTATGCTTTTAGATGTAGGGCGAATTGCATTAGTGCGCTTGTACTTAAAAACGTTTGAGAAAGTATGGCAACGCAAAGTGCAGTTAGCCCGAAATGAAAACCAAAAAGATTTACACACCGCATTATTAGAGCTACAGCCCGACCCGCTATTTTTAACCACTCTACTTAGCAATAAGTCGATAGAAGTAAGCGCCAAAGTAATAGACAAAATGGCTTTTAAATATTTACCGTTTAAAGGTGTCATGCAGCAGCTAGTAAATGGGGTAGATAAAGGCGATACATTACTGCCATTAACAGAAGTAATGCTAAAGGCACGTTGCTACTCTCAATATCTTAATTTAAAAGAGCATCAACTTATTGAGGCTGATGAAACTCTAAGCTGGTTTTCGCACTTTAAGTTCACTAAAACGGAACTAAAAACCCTCCAATCGAGTAATTTTACCAATTTAGCTATTCAAATTGACTAAAAATCTGAATTTTTTGTTAATTTTTTTGCGACTAACCATTCATTCTCACTCTATTGTTATATTGCATATTTGCCGATTAAAGCATGCGCGCCTTGGTGCTCATGCGGTTAGTTGTTTA
Source organism: Pseudoalteromonas sp. BSi20429 (assembly GCF_000238895.1). Lineage (NCBI taxonomy): Bacteria > Pseudomonadati > Pseudomonadota > Gammaproteobacteria > Alteromonadales > Pseudoalteromonadaceae > Pseudoalteromonas > Pseudoalteromonas sp. BSi20429. Next base: position 65,849 of record NZ_BADV01000006.1, read on the forward strand.
AAAATAAGCATAAATAGCTATGCAAATAGTTATTCACTATCTATGAAATAATATCTTTAGCCCTTTATTTTCAAGGGATACATGAAAGTTTTTAACGAGACAGATATAAGTAATTCTGAAATAATGTGCGTCTGAAAATTGAACCACAAAGCAATTTTGCGCAATTATCAGGTTACTGATCTTGCCTATAAAGTTGGTTACAAATATTAACCAAACACCTATTTTGATGTTTTGTGTTGCTCACAATTAAGAGGAAATAAAATGACAGTCAATCGCGAATTATTTGATCACGTAATGGTTCCTAACTACGCACCTTCAAGCGTAATTCCTGTTCGAGGCGAAGGTTCTCGCGTATGGGATCAACAAGGTCGAGAGTTTATCGACTTTGCTGGTGGTATTGCAGTTAACTGTCTTGGCCATTGCCACCCTGCATTAGTAGGCGCATTAAAAGAGCAAGGCGAAAAAATCTGGCATCTATCAAATGTAATGACCAATGAGCCGGCACTTCGCCTAGCTAAAAAAATGGTTGATGCTACATTTGCTGAAAAAGTTTACTTTGCCAACTCAGGCGCAGAAGCAAACGAAGCAGCGCTTAAATTAGCGCGTCGTTTTGCACTTGATAAGTTTGGCGCAGAAAAATCACAAATCATCGCGTTCAACAAAGGTTTCCACGGTCGTACATTCTTTACAGTAACTGTGGGTGGTCAAGCTGCATATTCAGATGGTTTTGGTCCTAAGCCTGGCGACATTGTACATTGTGATTACAACGACCTAGCTGCTTTTGAAGCGCTTATCAGCGACAAAACATGTGCCGTAATGATGGAACCTCTTCAAGGTGAAGGCGGTATTGTTTCACCAACTGACGAGTTTGCTCAAGGCGTTCGCGATTTATGTACTAAACATAACGCACTGCTTATTTTTGATGAAGTTCAAACTGGTGTTGGCCGTACTGGCGATTTATACGCATACCAAGGCTTAAACATAGTACCTGATATTTTAACTTCAGCTAAAGCACTTGGCGGCGGTTTCCCTATTGGCGCTATGATCACAACAACTGAAATTGCACAGCATCTTAAAGTAGGTACTCATGGTTCTACTTATGGCGGCAACCCGCTTGCGTGTGCTGTTGCAGAAGCTGCATTTGATACAGTAAATACCCCAGAAGTACTTGCTGGCGTAAAAGCTAAAGCAGCATTATTTAATGAACTACTTACTGCGGTTAACGAAAAATACAACGTATTTAGCGAAATCCGTGGCCAAGGTTTATTAATTGGTGCAGTAGTGAGCGAGCAATATAAAGGTCGTGCAAAAGAGTTTTTAGTGGCTGGGACTGAGCAAGGCCTTATGTCATTAGTTGCTGGTGCAGACGTAATACGTTTCACTCCATCTTTAGTAATTCCTGAAGCGGACATTCGCGAAGGTATGGCACGCTTTGAAAAAGCAGTAGCAAGCGTAGTAAACGCATAAGCGACTTAAGCCAACCAATTAAGGGCAAGCACTGCTTGCCCTGCAATTCCTATTTACCGTTATTTATAAGGGAGCAAGCGGACTCATGATGATCCTTCGCCCAATCCAGCAAAATGATTATTCAGCATTACTGAAAATTGCCCACGAATCAGGGCATGGTTTTACGTCTTTGCCATTAAACGAAGAACTATTGCAAAAAAAGATCGACCATTCAGTAAGCTCTTTTGCTAAACAAACGTCACAACCTGGTGACGAAGGCTACCTGTTTGTTCTTGAAGATAGCGAAACCGGTGACGTTGTAGGAACATCTGCAATTGAAGCTGCGGTAGGGCTTGATGATGCATTTTATCATTATCACTTAAGTAAAGTGATTCACTCTTCGCGCACATTAGACGTATACAAAGCGGTTGATATTCTAACGCTATGTAACGACTACACAGGTGCTACAGAGCTTTGCACATTGTTTTTAAAAGATGGTTATCGTAAAAATTGTAACGGTAAGCTACTTTCAAAAGCGCGCTTTATGTTTATAAAACAGCATCAAGAGCGTTTTGCGCAAACAGTAATCGCAGAAATGCGCGGTGTGTCTGACGAAAACGGCAGCAGCCCTTTTTGGCAGTGGCTTGAAGAGCACTTTTTCTCAATGGATTTTCCAACAGCCGATTACCTAACAGGTATTGGTCAAAAGGTTTTCATTGCTGAATTAATGCCTAAATACCCAATTTACGTAAACTTGCTAAGTAAAGATGCGCAAGCCGTAATAGGTAAAGTACACGACAACACTCGCCCAGCAATCGAGTTATTAAAAAGCGAAGGCTTTACGTTTAATGGCTACGTAGATATTTTTGACGGCGGCCCAACGGTTGAAGCAAAAGTAGATAATATTGCGACTATTCGTAATGCAAATCACTTTAACGTTGAAATTGGCGAAATGACTGGCGACACCATGGTGTTACTAGCCAACGAAAAGCTTGAAGATTTTAGAGCAACCGTTGCACCAATGACATTTGACGAGCGCGCAAAAAGCCTTATTTTATCGCAAGAAATAGCAGATGCACTGCATTTGCAAACTGGCGATATTGTTAGTGCAACCACGATTTAATTTAGGAGAAAGTATATGACTCATCCTGCACAATTTATAAATGGTCAATGGTCACAAGGCCAAGGCACAGAATTTAATTCAGTAAACCCTGCAAATAACGACGTTATTTGGCAGGCTTCATCGGCAACTGCGGCGCAAGTAGACACCGCAGTAAATGCAGCGCGCGAAGCGTTTTATGCATGGGCTGATAAAAGCTTTACTGAGCGTTTAGAAATAATTAAAGCATTTGCAGCGCAATTAAAAGAAAACAGCGAAGAGCTCGCTATTACTATTGCACAAGAAACAGGTAAGCCACTGTGGGAAACTCGCACAGAAGCGGGTGCTATGGTTGGTAAAATTGCCATTTCTGAAAAAGCATTTTTAGAGCGCACTGGCGACGTAGAAAACGCAATGCCACTTGGCCGTGCGATGATTCGTCATAAGCCACATGGTGTTGTAGCCGTATTTGGTCCGTATAACTTTCCGGGTCACTTACCTAATGGCCACATTGTGCCAGCGCTTTTAGCAGGTAACACGGTTGTGTTTAAACCGTCTGAACTTACTCCTAAAGTAGCTGAGCTTACGCTTAAACTGTGGGAAAAAGCAGGTTTACCAGCAGGTGTCATTAACCTTGTACAGGGTGAAGTAGAAACGGGTAAAGCTCTTGCTGCTCACAAAGGTATTGATGGCTTGTTCTTTACGGGTTCTTCGCGTACTGGTCATATTTTACATGAACAGTTTGCGGGTCAACCGGGCAAAATTTTAGCGCTAGAAATGGGTGGTAATAACCCACTTATTATTACTGACGTTGAAGACACTAAAGCGGTTGTTCACGATATTATTCAATCAGCGTTTATCTCAAGTGGCCAGCGTTGTACGTGTGCACGTAAACTATTTTTACCAACGGGTAGCAAAGGTGATGTGATACTGGAGCGTTTAATCACAGCAACTAAAGCGATTAAAGTAGGTAATTATGACGATGCAGACCAGCCATTTATGGGCTCTATGATTTCATCAGCTGCAGCTGCAGGCATGGTTAAAGCGCAAAACGAGCTTGTTGAGCTTGGTGGTGAAGTATTAGTAGAACTTGAGCACACAGCTAATACTGGCTTTGTAACACCAGGTATTATTGAGTGTACAAATATTAGTGACTTCCCAGATGAAGAGCATTTTGGACCACTTTTAAAAGTGTTCCGCTTTGACGACTTTGACCAAGCCATTGATAAAGCAAACGATACAACCTTTGGTTTATCGGCTGGTTTATTAAGTGACAGTGCAGCAGATTACGACCATTTCTTACGTCGTATTCGTGCAGGTATTGTTAACTGGAATCGCCCAATTACTGGCGCATCAAGCGCAGCACCGTTTGGTGGTATTGGCGCATCGGGCAACCACAGAGCAAGTGCGTATTACGCAGCCGATTACTGTGCATACCCAGTTGCTTCGGTAGAGCTTGAAAAAGTAGCTATGCCAGCAACACTAAGCCCAGGCTTAAAAATAGATTAAGTAGTAATACTACTTAATTATTATAAAAGCAGCTTCGGCTGCTTTTTTTGTATTGCTAACGCGCAAAGCTAGCAATCAACAGCGCTTTCTGCTTAAATCAAAAATAATTAATTATACAAAGGTGGTACAAAAATGGTTTTAGATAGGCAAGGGTACGATGATTTGATCATGTATCTAACTCAAAATTTAGCATTGTTTGAGAAGCCAGGCGAAATAAAACCAGGTGCCCCAACAGTAATGGAATTAATCGAAGACGTTATTGCACAAAATGTGATGCTTATTTGCGAGCAGCACACAAACCTCAACACAGAGCAGCGTAGTCAAATTGTACGCGAAGTTGATGGCATTGTTTACGATTTAGAAGAAGTCCTCAGCAGCATCACCTCACAGCCTGTCACGGTTGAACAGCATGCCTTTATAGATGAATTTGCAGGTTTAGTAAAAAACCTCTTTGATAGCGCTTTAACACAACAATCTTAGCCATTTTATAGCCCTGCGTTGCATTTTCATTTGCAACTACGGCTAACTTGCTTACAATCAAGAAAATATTTTTTTGAGATATAAAAATGCAAGCAAATGTAAAATGGGTTGAAGGCGATACGTTTATTGGTCGTTCTAATTCTAACCACAATGTTGTGTTTGATGGCGGCAGCGATAGTGCAGCACCAAGCCCAATGGAAATGATTTTAATGTCTGTCGGCTGTTGTTCATCAGTTGATGTGGTTAGTATTTTAAAAAAAGCCAAACAAGATTTTTCAGATGTACAAGTACAACTAAGTGCAGAGCGCGCCGAAACAGCCCCACGTGTGTTTACCAAAATCAACTTACACTTTGTTGTTAAAGGCAATAATGTGTCTGAAAAGCATCTTGCACGCGCGGTTTCACTCTCTGCTGAAAAGTATTGCTCAGTTGCATTAATGCTTGATAAAACAGTAGAAATTACGCATAGCCACGAAGTTGTGCAAGATCAAGCAAAATAACGCTTTTTCCACGAGGGAAATTCGTATAAAATCCGCGAACTTTTCATTCTGCAGGTGCAGAACCCACTAATTTATAGGTTGGTTTATTATGAACAAACCCTTCGATAAACTTAAACTTCATGGCTTTAACAATTTAACCAAAAGTTTAAGCTTTAGTATTTATGATATTTGTTACGCAAAGACCGAGCAACAACGTAAAGAATATATTGAATATATCGATGAGCAGTACAGTGCAGATAGACTAACCGACATTTTAGGTGAAGTTGTTGATATTATTGGTGCTAACATTTTAAATGTAGCGCGCCAAGATTATGAACCGCAAGGCGCAAGTGTAACTATTTTGGTTTCAGAAGAACCAGTAGAAGAGCAGCAAAATTACGATGCTGACGAAGCACCAGGCCCATTACCTGATTCAGTTGTTGCGCACCTAGATAAAAGCCACATTTGTGTACACACATACCCAGAAGCTCACCCTGATGATGGTATTTGTACATTCCGTGCTGATATTGAAGTGTCTACTTGTGGCATTATTTCGCCACTTAAAGCGTTAAACTTCTTAATTCATAGCCTTGAATCAGACGTAGTAACAATTGACTACCGCGTTCGTGGTTTTACCCGCGACATAAACGGTGTTAAGCACTACATTGATCATGCTATTAGCTCGATTCAAAACTTCATGACAGAAGATACAAAAGAAGCGTACCAAATGATGGACGTGAACGTGTATCAAGAAAACCTGTTCCATACCAAAATGATGTTAAAAGAAACCGATCTAAACACGTATTTATTCGGCCTTTCTACGGCAGATTTATCAGAGGGCGAAGAAGATGAAATTCGCTCAAAGCTGACCCGTGAAATGCAAGAAATATTCTATGGCCGTAACCTGCCAGATACAGAGTAATAGCAACGAATTAAATTAAAAATGGCGCTCAGTGAGCGCCATTTTTTTTTGCTTTATTTTACAAGCAATAGCTGTGTTTGTCGGCCATTTAAATACCAGACACCGCTTTTATCAAAAATAGCATCTTCCTCTAGCATTATTCTTATTTCTTTATTCCACTGTTTTATAAACACAGCATTGTTAAGCTCAATTGAGTAAGCCGTATTTAAATGTAGCGGATAGTCACCATCTCCCGGTACACCTTGCTGAGAATCCCACATACCTAATGTAGTGCCAGCAGCGTGGCCATGATAGCCAAGAGGATGAGTATAAATAGTGGGTTTTAATCCCTGATCAATAGCGGCTTTTCGTGCTGCAGCTAAAACCTCATTACCGGTTTTACCTACCGCAAATTGACTGGTAAATATGTCTTGTAGTTTATTACCGCTTTTTAGTGCTTCAACTAAGTAACTAGGCGCACTCGTTTCGTTTTCTTTGAGCACATACGCATGCTGCTGCGTGTCGGTATTTAAGCGTAAATAAGTAATCCCAAAATCTACATGAAGCAAGTCACCGGCTTGTATAACGCTATCATCGTAGCCATTGGTAAAGCTTTCTTCATGATCGAACGACTTCGCATCGGCGCGCTGAATAGCAATACTTGGGTGAAACCATGTTTGTAGTTTTAGCTCTTTTACGCGCTCTCTAAACCACCATACCAAGTCATCGCTAGTTGTTTTACCCACCGTAATAGTTTTACCCGAAAACCCCTCTGCAATAATATGATGGGCAATAGCGACAATATGTTTATACATTTTAACTTCTTCAGGAATGCGTTGCTCTAACCACGCAACAGCAAGCGGCTCTGCAGAAATTATTTTATTGTGATAAGCGGCGGGCAAGTTAGCCATTAAGGTTTTGTAATCGCCTAGCACAAGGCCATCGGCATGTGCCCAGTCGGTAGAAGTATTAAGCGCAATGTTGCGAGGTTTGTATTGCTCAATAAGTGTATTGAGTGCTTCCCACTGGCTTGGTTGTGTTTGTTTATCCCACCCTTTTTTAAATACGTTACCTATTTTATAAGGCGCAATAGCGTAAGCATCAACACCACCTTGTTTATTAAGTGCAAATAGCAAAATAGTGGTGCGTCTGGCTGAAAGCCATGTTGCTGGCAGCATTGTTTTTAATATTGGATCTTCGTTATATTCTCGACTTATAAGTAGCCACATATCAGTGTTGTGCTGCTTCATTAACGAGGGCATTAAGGTATTAACTCTAAGCTCAGTTATTTTATCTATAAACGTAGCGCGCTCTTTCATCGATAAAATAGCGGGAGCGTCATCAGCTTTAACAAAGAGGCTTAAAACAAGCGTAGTTAGCAAGCTTACGTAAAGTAGGAGTTGTTTAGTAAAGTGCATAATTGTTTTATTTTTAGGCTAGTTAATTTATAACATGCCTGAAGAGCGACTATAAAAAAACAATTTGAGATAAACAGCACACAAAAAAGCCCAGCTAAAAAGTAGCCGGGCTTTTGTATAAACAGCTTTATTACTTAAGCATGCTGTATAAAAGTGCAAATACAGCAAGCGAGCCAACCGCTAATATAAATAGCGTGCTAAAGCGATTTCGGTATTTATTAAGTGCAGGTACTTTATAAACTGCAATCATTGGCATAATGAATAAAATCATCGCAATGATAGGGCCCGATAACTGATCCATCATGTCTAAAATACTTGGGTTTTTAACAGCACAAAACCAAATAGCTAAAAACATGATTAACACACCAATTTTATCGGTAACGCCAGCGCTTAAGCCTGTTTGTTTAGTTACTAATCCTGTAAAGCTTTCGCGTGCACCTAAAAAATGACCCAAAAACGACGATGTAATAGCAATAAAGGCAACAAGTGGCCCAAGTGTGGCAATAAACGAGTTATCAGTAATATTAGCAAGGTAGGATAAAACCGATACGTTAGCCGCTTTAGCCGCTGCCATTTGCTCGCCTGTAAGCGACAGCACGCAAGAGAACACAAATAACAGTACAAAGGTAATAAGTAGCAAGCTAGTGCGCTTTAAAATCGCCTCAGACTTACGTGTAGCTTGTTCGCCGTAATGACCGCGTTGCACATTTACAAAGCTTGAGATCGCCGCTGCGTGGCTAAACGAAAACACAATAATAGGAATCGATAACCACAACGTTTTACCAAAGCTGCCTATTTCAGGCACCGTCATATCTGGCATTTGCCAGCTAGGGATTAAATAAAGTGATAAAAAGAACAATATGCCCACAAGCGGATACACTAAAATAGCAAAGGCACGTAGCATTAAGCGCTCGCCGCCCATCATTAAGCTAATCATGCCTGCAACTAATACGCCCGAAAGTAGCACGCGAGAAGGTGATTCCATCCCCATTTGATTAACCATAAAGCTATCAACGGTATTGGTTAAGCCCACACCGTAAATAAGCAAAATTGGGAATATAGATAAAAAGTACAACAAGGAAATTAACCGGCCCGCAGTCACACCAAAGTGCTCTTCAACTACGTCGGTAAAATCGGCATCTTTATTTTTTGATGAAAGTACAAAGCGCGCTAATCCACGGTGCGCAAAAAAGGTCATTGGGAACGCTAAACACGCCATAATAATTAACGGCCAAAAACCGCCAATACCAATGTTAATAGGTAAAAATAAAATACCCGCACCAACGGCGGTACCAAATAAACTTAATGTCCACTGCGTATCGTGCAGGTTCCATTTAGTTTTTGTATTTGAATTTTTGCTTGAATTTGTGTGTGTGTTTGGTGATGCATTTGAAAGCGTTGCATCTTGAGATGTTGTCATGTGTGTGTGCTCATCCATTATTTAAATAATAACTGCGCCGAAGGGTATAGTTTTTAGAGACATTTTTCATGTTTTGAAGAGATTTTTAGACTAATTAATTAGGCTCAATTGGAGGGTAAGTGTCATGAATACGAAACAGTGGTGTAAAAGTGAGCAAAAGCCATAAATGGCAAGCCACATTATAGAGTTACTGTACGGGGTAGGTTGGTTAGAGCGAAACCCAACACGCTATAGCGTCATGCTAGCAGGAAAGCCGAGGAAGGCGGTTTTCATAACGTAAAAATAGGGGAAGGTCATTTTTATTGGTTTTCATTTAAAAATCAAAATCTGCTCCCAAAAGCTGTTAAGTAGAAGCCATTGATCTCAACTTCATAAGAGATTTTTATTAAACTCCGTTATACTTCCTGCAATTGAATATGCCAAACGAAGTAAATAGGCCACTAACTGCAATGAGCAAAGAGATTCTCTTCCATACTACTTTTGCGCACGAAACCAGTAAAACATGGGTTGTATTTGTCCATGGAGCAGGTGGTAGTTCGGCAATTTGGTTTCGTCAGCTTAAAGCTTATAAAAAAGAATATAATGTATTGTTGCTAGATCTTCGTGGTCACGGTAAATCGAATAACTTAGTACAAAACTTTGTTGATAATAATTATTCATTTAATAATGTCTCTAAAGACATTATCGATGTGTTAGATCATAACAATATCACCAGCGCACACTTTGTTGGTATTTCATTGGGCACAATTATTATTCGAAATATTGCTGAAATTGCGCCGCAATATGTTTCTAGTATGGTGCTAGGTGGAGCGGTTACTCGTTTTAATACTCGCAGTAATACATTGGTTTATTTAGGTAATACTTTTAAACACTTCTTGCCTTATATGTGGCTGTATCGCTTATTTGCTTTTATTATGATGCCTAAAAAGCGCCATAAAGAATCTCGACTTTTGTTTGTTCGTGAAGCAAAACGCTTGTGCCAAAAAGAGTTTATAAAATGGTTTAAATTAGCCATGGACGTAAATCCTTTAATGCAATACTTCAAAGAAAAAGACATTGATATACCCATTCTTTACATTATGGGTAAGGAAGATCATATGTTCCTTGGCCCTGTTAAAGAAATGGTAAAGCGCCATAAAAATAGCGTACTGCAAACTATTCACCATTGCGGCCATGTCTGTAATGTGGAGCGCCCAGACTTATTCAATCAGCACTCGCTTGCTTTTATCGCCCAGCAAAATCGTTAAGGGTTACCGCTTTTAAAAAGCGTTCAATTAATGGGAAGTACTTAGTAAATTGGATTAGGTCATTCTTTTTGGCTTTATCCTTAGGCTAAAACATAGCTTTACTCGATGTCACACTGATAAGTTAAAACCAAGTTGCCTAATAACTTAATGAGATACAACGGAAATTTAGACTACGAATCACTGCGAATCGATTTAATCAATGTGCTGTGTCTAATGCTAGGTTCACACCTAAAATATGCCATTTAGATATTTCTACCCTCATCAAAGTTCTAATTAAAGCAACACCAAACACTTTGTTATATTCCGCGCAAAAGTACAGTAATCAGTTGCTTCAAAATAGACACTCAGCTATGGTTTGATTACAAATTGAAGTAAAAACGAGTTGATTTATAGGCTCGTCGGTAATCCCTCCATTAAAAATGGGGGGATTACCCGCCTATCTACATGGAGGTTATCATCGATATTTTAGCTCCAATTTTCTATGATCAGGATCCAAAAAAAGTAACGCTGGTCTGGGTTGCAGAGGGAGCTGAAGTTAATGTTGGTGACATTCTTTTTAGTGTCGAAATTACTTCTCATCATTTCAATGAATATCCCGAAAGCTTCTCACCTAGTGATCTTGACGTCCGTGCTGAATATAGAGGAATGATTTACGGTATTGGAATTAAACCTGGCGATATATTAAGTTCAAGTCAAATTGTTATGAAAATCTGCCGAAACAGTGAAAGGTTGAAGTCAAATCAAGTAATCAAATTCTTTCTTCTTCTAGGGGGGCTGCTTACGTCATATGCATTAATTTCTTTGTATTTAGGAGAAATGGAAGTAGTTAGTAAACTAACCTCTAGAACTATTACCATTAGAGGAAGTGATTTGTATTTTTTTGTGTTTACCCTAATATGTTGGGGTCTAAGTATATTTTTATTTGGACTTCCAATTAGGTATCCTAAAAATATTGATGACAAAGAGGTTGACTCATTAAACTATGATGAATACTCAAAACTGTACAAGGATTTAGCGTTACCAAAAGATATAATATGTGGCATCCTCTTGTTGTGTGGGATTATCAGTGTACTTACATGTTCGTTAATAATTTACTTTAAATAAAATAATATGATTAAAATGAAAAGAATAGAGTCAGCTCTCTCTTTTTAACAATTATCAAAACAAGCTCTAATGATTTGATTTAAAATGGAATTACTAAATATAGCTAAGATATCTATTCTGCTTTATTGAGCCCTGTAATTGCTAGCTTAGTAGCTTTCATTGCATACCAATAATGAAGGCTTAGTGGTGTTAAAGAGATACGTTAAAGTAACTTAAATAAGCTTGCATATTTGTATAGTTGTTAAAAGGTTTTTGCGTAGCGTTGATATAAATCGTGTGGTCGATGATAAGTTATACGAAGAGTTTCAAGAGGCACTCGCCCTAGCTGATTTTTATTTTGACGGTATTGTGACCGATTGGTTATTTCAAGTAGACTCTGATGCATCAGCCTGGCTAAACTTAATGTAAATTAATTCATTACCTGGTACGCAAGAATCAAACCCCGAGTTTACTCGTAATCTAAGGGAAATTGAGGAGCTAATTGATAGTCTTCAAAACTTTCATTGTGAGTTATTTGATGTATTTAAAGGTAGTATGATGTACTTAAAACCTAGCAAGTAATAAATTAGGCATGTTTTTTCACCGTTTGCTAGACATCAACTGGTAACATCAAAGAGTTAAAGCCATCACTTGTCTTGCTGACAACTGATAGCTAACCACTAAAAACTACCCTTACTCTTCTATTGCACTCACTACAAAATACGGATTCAAGTATTCATCTTTGGTGTTATAAATAAGCGGGCTGCCATCAAGCTTAGTGACTTTAGCACCGGCTATTTCGGCGATTGCATGGCCTGCACCTGTATCCCATTCGCAAGTTGGACCTAAGCGCGGGTAAATATCGGCGCTGCCCTCAGCCACTAAACACAGTTTTAGTGAGCTGCCTTTAGACACCATTTCAACCTCGTCAAAGCGTTTTACAAACTCGGCTAAATCGGGAGATGGGTGCGAGCGGCTGCCTACAACACGAATTAACCCTTTGTTAGGTTTGGTAGTTACCTTAAGCTCAATTCGCTCATCGCCTTTATCTTTAAATGCGCCAATGGCTTCGGCGGCTAAGTACGATACGCCAAGGGCAGGTGCATCTACTACGGCTAAAATAGGAGTGCCGTTTTTAATTAGGGCGATGTTTACGGTAAATTCACCGTTCTTTTTAATAAATTCTTTAGTGCCGTCGATTGGGTCAACTAACCAGTAGCTTTTCCACGTTTGGCGTACATCCCAGCTTATGTCGGCGTTTTCTTCACTGAGTATTGGAATGTCGGGTGTGAGCTGTTGAAGCCCTGCCACAATCAGTTTATGAGCTGCTAAATCGGCGTCGGTTACGGGGCTTTCATCGGCTTTGTACTCAACGTTAAAGTCCTTTTCGTAAATTCCCATTATCGCTTGGCCTGCTTTGCGGGCAAGGATGAGGGTTTCTTCTAGCAGTTCGGTTTGATTCATGGGGTTAACCTATATTATGTGCTTTTGTTTTAGATACGTTATCAGTTGTGTAACCGATTGGTCTAGGGTGTTTTTACTTGTATCTAAAATTATTTCTGGATTGTTTGGCACTTCGTAGCTTGAATCGATACCAGTGAAGTGTTTTATCTCTCCAGCGCGGGCTTTTTTGTATAAGCCTTTTGGATCGCGGCTTTCGCATACATCCAGTGGGGTATCGATGAATACTTCAATAAATTCGCCTTCGTCTACTAAGTTGCGCACCATATCGCGCTCCGCTCTAAAAGGCGATATAAACGCAGTAAGTACTAACAAGCCAGCGTCGGTCATTAGTTTTGCGGTTTCGCCCACGCGGCGTATGTTTTCAATGCGGTCTTCGTCGCTAAAGCCTAGGTCTTTGCATAAACCGTGGCGTACGTTGTCGCCATCGAGCAGGTAAGTGTGCGTACCTTGCTGATTAAGCGCCGCCTCTAGTGCGTTTGCTACGGTGCTTTTGCCAGAGCCCGAAAAACCGGTAAACCATAAAATAGCGGGCTTATGTTTTTTTTGCTCACTACGCTGTGCTTTTGTAGTTGCGTAGTTATGCCAAACTATATTTTCATCCATAGTGAGAGTCTCTTATGCTGTGAGCGCAGGTATTAAAACGGAAATACCTGCGGGATCAAGGTTAATACCGTGATTGAATAAATAATAGAAAGGGGTAAGCCCATCACTATGTAATCTTTTAAGCGATAGTTACCCGCGCTATAAACCATTAGATTAGTTTGATACCCAAATGGCGATATAAAGCTGGCTGATGCGCCAAAGGCAACCGCCATAATAAATGGTAGCGGGTCTACATTAAAACCAACCGCGAGCGAGTAAGCAACAGGGAACGACAAGGCAGCTGCTGCGTTATTAGTTATAAGCTCGGTAAATAATACGGTCATTAAAAATATGGCAATAAATGCACCGTAAGGACCAAAGTCGCCAAGTACCATAAACATGGCGTCGGATATTTGCCCGGCAAGTCCGGTGCCTATCATTAACTTGGCAAGGCCAATGGCACTACCTACTACCACTAATAACTCGATAGGAAAACGGCGTTTTACTTCGTTAAGTTTTATGGTGCCACTGAGCATTAAGCCAATCAGTAATACTAATAAGCCTTTAACCAGCGGCACTATGCCAATAATGCTTAAACCCAGTACTGCGGCAAAGCTTAGTAGCACAATGTTTGATTGTTTAGGTGCAAGGTGAGCTTGTAAGTCAAACCCTGAAATATACACAAATTCGCGCTTTAAGTTAGGCAAGGTGTAAAAGTTTTTGCCTGGTGCGAGTATTAGTGAGTCGCCAGCTTGTAATTGCACTTGCCCAAGGCCGCCTTGTAAGCGGTCGTGCCCACGACGAATGGCAATAACGGCAGCATGAAATTGTTCTCTAAAGCGGGCTTCTTTTACGGTTTTGCCAATAAATTTTGATGACTGACTTACGACTACTTCAACTAAGTGTTCTATGTCTTTTTGATGATTCTCGTGCACGACTTTTAGGCCGTCGAAACGGGTAAGTAATGGCACCGATTTTATGTCACCTACAAAAAGTAGCACGTCATCTTTTTGAATAATTTGCTGTGGGGTGACTGCGCAAATGCGGCTGCCATCGCGAATGATTTCAGCGAGGAATAAGTCTTTTAAATCACGCAGGCCGTTTTCTTCAACGGTTTGGCCTATTAATTTTGAGTTTGCTTGTACTTTGCCTTCTAGGTAAAAAGGCACGACTTCTTGGTCGCTTTTACCGTTGTCGGGTAAGTATTTAAGCATCACTAAAATGGTAATTAGGCCTACGCTTAGCGCGCCTAAACCCACTAAGGTAAAGTCAAAAAAGCCCAGCGGTTCCATGCCCGCATCTACTGCAAAGCCATTGACGATTAAGTTGGTTGATGTACCAATAAGCGTAATAGTGCCGCCCAAAATAGCAGTGTACGACAGCGGTAATAATAGCTTTGAAGGGGAGTGATTAGGGTTGTCTTTTATCGCGGTAATAAGCGATGCAACAACGGCGGTATTGTTAGTAAACGACGATAAAAAGGCGGTTGATAACCCCAATTTTGTTACCGATTTTACTAAACTACCTTTAGATAGCGATTGCGCTAACTTTTGAATTAGGGTGGTTTTTTCTATTGCGGTCGACACTAACACCAATAGTACTAAAGTGATAAGCGACGGGTTAGCATAATTAATTAACATGCTTTCAAGATCGATTAGCCCTGCTAAGTAGCTGGTGCCAATTGCGCTTACAAATAACCATGCTGGATTAATACGGGTGCCAAAAAGGCACCCGACTAAGGTAAGCATAATGCCTGTTAAAACGAGCTGTTCTACCATGCTTTTAAATTCCTAACAGGCTAAAGTTAACTTATAACTTAGAAATATCAAGCGCTTGCCAATGCGGAAAGTGCTTGCGTACTAAGCTGTTAAATTCAACTTCAAATTCGCTAAAGTTACTTTGCTGTGCTTGGCTTTGCAGTACTTGTTCAATCATGCCCGCAGCAACCGTTAGGTTTGATAAGCGATCGATTAATATAAACGAGCCTGTTTCGTGATTGCTGTGGTACTCGTCTGCCAAAATAGTTTCGGTTAGTTCAAGCGTTACAATCGCAATTTCGTTTAACTGCAGTGAGTCGCTAGTGCCGTGCTCAAGCGTGTTTACATCAATCGTGTAATCAATTTTTGTAACAATAGCTGAAGTGTTTTTGCTGCCTAGCTTTAGGTTATAGCTTTTACCTAATACTAATGGCGACTCATGCATCCACACAATTTTAGCTTGCAGCTGGTTAGTAACAACGGCCGTTGAATTTGCAGGTACGATTACGTCGCCTCGGCTAATATCAATTTCGTTATTTAGGGTAACGGTAATTGCTTGGCCTGCTTCTGCGCTGTCTAGGTTGCCATCAAAGGTAACAATTTCTTTAATGCTTGATGTTTTACCTGACGGTAATACTTTTATAGCATCGCCTACGTGTATCTTGCCCGATGTAAGTGTGCCCTGAAAACCACGGAAGTTTAAATTAGGACGCACTACATATTGCACCGGTAGGCGCGCTTCAAAGCCTGTATCTGTTTCGGCTGCTGGCGAATCTTCTAGTAATTCAAGTAGCGGCTTGTCAGTGTAATACGGTGTATGAGCAGAGCGAGTTACTACGTTGTCGCCTTTAAGCGCCGACATAGGCACAAACTTAATGTTTGATACGTTAAGTTGCTCAGCAAATTTAAGGTAATCGGCCTTAATTTTTTCATACACGGTTTCGTCAAAATCAACGATATCCATTTTATTAACGGCAACAACAAACTGCTTAATGCCAAGCGAGTCACAAATAAAGCTGTGGCGCTTGGTTTGTACTTGCACGCCGTAACGCGCATCAACCAAAATAATGGCGACATCACTTGTTGATGCACCCGTTACCATGTTGCGTGTGTATTGCTCGTGCCCAGGTGTGTCGGCAATAATAAATTTACGCTTAGCCGTTGAAAAGTAACGGTACGCTACGTCAATGGTAATGCCTTGCTCGCGCTCAGCTTGTAGGCCATCAACTAATAATGCAAGGTCAAGATCTTCACCTGCATTACCTACTTTTTCGTTATCTTTATGAAGGGCTGCTAGCTGATCTTCATAAATTTGGTGGCTGTCGTGCAGTAGGCGGCCAATCAATGTTGATTTACCGTCATCTACGCTGCCACACGTAAGCATACGCAATAAGCTTTTGTCTTGTTGGCGTGCTAGGTAGGCGTCTATGCCTATTTCTTTTACTTCGTTAAATGTATCGTTATTTTGGCTAGACATTAAAAATACCCCTCACGTTTTTTCTTCTCCATTGAGCCTGCTGAATCATGGTCAATAACACGACCTTCACGTTCAGATGACGTAGATAGCAGCATTTCTTCAATAATTTCGGTTAAAGTACTGGCTGTTGATTCAACTGCACCGGTAAGTGGGTAGCAGCCTAATGTACGAAAACGTACAGATTTCATTTGCGGTACTTCACCTTCATTAAGTGGCATACGCTCATCGTCAACCATAATTAGGGTGCCATCGCGATCAACAACAGGGCGCTCTTTTGCTAGGTAAAGCGGCACCATGTCGATGTTTTCTTGGTAAATGTATTGCCAAATATCAAGCTCAGTCCAGTTAGATAACGGGAAAACACGAATGCTTTCGCCCTGATTAACTTGGCTGTTATAAGTGTTCCAAAGCTCAGGACGTTGGTTTTTAGGGTCCCAGCGATGGTGCTTGTCGCGGAACGAGTAAACACGTTCTTTTGCGCGTGACTTTTCTTCGTCGCGGCGTGCGCCACCAAATGCAGCATCAAAACCATATTTGTTAAGTGCTTGCTTTAAGCCTTGGGTTTTCATTATGTCGGTATGTTTACCCGAGCCATGCGTAAACGGGCCTACACCCATTTCAATGCCTTCTGGATTTTTGTGTACCAGTAGGTCAAAACCGTATTCTTTAGCTATACGGTCGCGAAACTCAATCATTTCACGAAACTTCCAATTGGTGTCTACGTGTAATAACGGAAACGGAATTTTTGCAGGGTAAAATGCTTTACGCGCTAAGTGCAAAAGTACCGACGAATCTTTACCAATAGAGTAAAGCATTACTGGGTTCTCAAACTCAGCGGCGACTTCGCGCATGATTTTGATACTTTCAGCTTCAAGTTGCTGAAGGTGAGTTAAAGCCATTGTTAGTCGTCCTACTAAAATGATTAAAAGTTACAAATTTAAAATTCGGTTATGTATTTGATACATCTGTTAGCGGCTGTGCAAAGCTGCTTGTTTGTTCGTTTTTCCCAAACCACGCTAGTTGCGAGTGCAGGGCGGCTACTTCACCAATAATGAGTAGCGCAGGCGATATAATGCTGTTGCGCTGGATTAAGTCGGCAAGTTCGCCTAATTGGCCTGTTACTACACGCTGATTTTTACGTGTACCGTTTTCGATAATAGCGACAGGGGTGTCGGCCTTACGGCCATGTTTTAAAAGCTCGCTTTGTATGTGCGGAGATTTAATTACGCCCATGTAAATAGCAAGCGTTTGATTTGCTTTTGCTAGCGATTGCCAATCAAGTTCTTGGCCGTCTTTTTTACAGTGGCCAGTTACAAATTGAATGGCTTGTGCGTGGTCACGATGCGTTAGCGGAATACCCGCATAAGCACTACAACCTGCAGCGGCTGTAATACCCGGTACAATTTGATAATTTACGTTGTTAGCAGCCAGTACTTGTACTTCTTCGCCACCACGGCCATAAATAAACGGATCGCCACCTTTAATGCGGCACACTTTTTTGCCTTGTTTAGCAAGGTCGACCAGCATTTGGTTGGTGTCGTCTTGAACAACACTATGATCGCCTAAACGTTTGCCTACACAAATAAGGTCAGCATCACGACGCACTAACTCCATAATTTCGTCAGACACTAAAAAGTCGTATACAACCACATCGGCTTGTTGCATAAGTTGCAGTGCTTTAAGTGTTAAAAGCTCTGGATCGCCAGGGCCTGCACCTACTACATATACTTCGCCTTCAGGTTCTGCTTTAGCATCTAGCATTTGCTCTAGTTGTTGCTGTGCGGCTTGAGTATCACCGGTTTGTACTTTACTCACGACAGATGAGTCGAATACGCCTTCCCAAAATTGGCGGCGGTCTGAAAAATGTTTAAAGCGTTTTTTTACTTTGTCTCTAAAGCCACCGACAAGTGTTGCAAGTGGGCCAATATGATGTGGAATAAGAGTTTCGAGCTTTTCGCGTAAGCGACGTGCAAGTACGGGCGCTGTGCCAGCACTTGATATAGCAATCGTAATTGGGTCACGGTCAACAATGGATGGGAATATAAACGTACATTTAGGTTGGTCATCAACCACGTTTACAAACACATTGCGGGCATTGGCAAGTTCAAATACGTTGTTGTTTACTTCATCGCGGTCGGTTGCTGCAATAACAAGCATTTTGCCATCAAGGTGCGATTCATCAAAATAAGCATCAATAAGCGTTACTTCATTATTATGTGCATGCTCTTTTAGTTCGTCGCAAAACCAAGGTGCTATTAAAGTAACGCTTGCTCTCGCTTTTAAAAACGCGCGACATTTGCGTAATGCGACCTCTCCACCGCCAACAACCAATACTGGTTTGTTGTCGAGTTTGGTAAAGATAGGTAAATACTGCACGTTAATAAGACCCCTAAACAAATTCAAATATAAGAAAACGCTTTATTCTGATAAGCAGAATATAGCGGCTATCAATAAGTAAAAAATAATTAAAACCAAGTTGATATAACCAAAAGTTATAATAGGTGGGCTTTTTAGGCCTAAGAGCTAGTTAACAAGGGATTGCGACGAGTTACAAGTAAAATAACCAGCTTATAGTGTTTGGTTATGAGCTATAGCGAGTTTGGTTTAATTTGTTAATATGGATGCATATCAAATTTTGTACTTATACCAATTGCATTAAATTAGTGATCTATTATAGCGACGAGAAAATAGCTCAATAGCAAGGCTAAAATTATGATACATAGTTGTTCTATATAAATAGTTTTTAACGTAGTTAGTGCGTTATTTAATACGCTAAAATGATCATGTTTTTAATAAAATTGGTATTACATAAGCAACGGAGCTCTAATGACACAACACCAAAAAGATGCCGCATTAGCAGTCGCACTGATGGATTTAACAAGCTTAAATACCAGCGATACCACCAAAAGCATTCAAGCACTTGTTGATAGCATAAATCCTACCTTAGGTACGCCTGCCGCAGTATGTATTTATAGCGATTTTGTTGATGATGCAAAAATAGCACTCGCAGCGCGTGAGCTTAACCATGTTAAAGTCGCAACAGTCACTAACTTTCCAACGGGTGATGCACCACTGAGTGATGTAATTAACGAAACACTTATTGCTATAGAGCGCGGCGCAGACGAAATTGATTTGGTTATTCCTTATAAAAAGTTAATAGCGGGCGATGTTCAAACAGTAATTAGCTATGTAAGCGAAAGTAAAAAAGCATGTGGGTCGCGCGCCCAACTAAAAGTAATAATAGAAAGCGGTGAGCTAAAAACCGAAGCGCTAATAACGCAGGCTACTCAATTGGCAATTGAAGGTGGTGCCGATTTTGTAAAAACCAGTACGGGTAAAGTGGCCATTAATGCAACCCTTGAATCAACAAAAATTATGCTAACAGCCATTAAAAACTCGGATAAACGTGTGGGCTTTAAAGCTGCCGGCGGTGTTAAAACTGTTGCCGATGCCAGTGATTATTTAACGCTTACGCGCGCAATAATGGGGGATGATTATTTACAAGCAAATACATTTAGGTTTGGTGCTTCAAGCTTGTTAAGTGACGTTTATACAATATTAAAAAGTAATTAAAGGAAAGATGATGAGAGCAAGAAACTCCGGGACACAAACATTGTTTAATAACCTATTTAAAGGTGCATTGGTTGTAGGAGTCGTTGGTTTTGGATTAACTGCATGTACTAACCCAAGCACACCCGCAGGTGAAGAAGGCTACGTATTCGAAAAGCCGCGTGTATTTGGTGAAGGTGGTTATCAAGGAACAATGAAGGGCCCATCTAATTACGGTATGTCATTACTGCGAAATGAAGTGGTAAACATCGATATGCGACCTAATACATATACCGAAACATTTAGAATACTGGCTAATGATGATTTAAATATTAAATTCGATTTTCATGCTGTTATTGCTATTGAGAGTGGCTCTGTTAAAACCGTGGTAGAGCAGTACGGCGCCGAAAATTGGTATAAACGCTTTGTACGTGAAACTTTTAGAACGTATGTGCGCGATACAGTACAAAAATACGATAGTGGCGAGCTTAAAACAAATCGTGAGAAAATTGCGAAGGAAGTGACTCTGCGCCTGCAAAGTTATTTATCGACAACGCCGTTTAAACTTGCAAACGTTGTAGTAGGCAATATTAATTACCCCGATATTGTTGCTAATGCAGTTGAGAAAAAGTTGGCAGCTCAGCAGCTATTATCGGAAAAAGAAACACAAAAAGAGATTGCCAAAAAAGACGCTGAAATTAGGGTTGAAGAAGCCAAAGGGATTGCTCAAGCTCAGAAGATCATTAACGCAACACTAACAGCTAATTACATTCAACATGAAGCTATTAATGCACAAATAAAAATGGCTGAGTCACCTAATCATACAACTGTTTATATTCCGGTAGGTAATAACGGAGTGCCACTTGTTAAAGGCGCTAACTAGATAGTGAGTACTTGGGTAGCTCTTTTTATTAGCTACCCAAGTCAAAGCCATTAATTAAACTTAAACATGTTGCCTATACTTTCGAGGCTTGATTTGTTCGTTTTAGCAATACAACCACTATCATCAAGTGACTTTTTAGTTGTTTCATCAGCTAAACCCGTTACCTTTAGTTTTTTGTCTTGCTGGTACTCACGAAGTGCGATAACTGTTTTACGATCGTACTCAACATCCTGTGTTTCAAATTCTTCGTAATCAGGCTGGTTTCTTAGGTAACCCAAACATACCAAGCTTAGGCGCGACATTGCTAAATCCATCTTTTCATAATGTGGCATTCTATGAGTGGGTACATCAACTGTTACAGCGCTCTTGCTGGCTGTTTTTGCTTGTACAGCTGCCGGTGGCGGCGCAGTGTAACCCGATGCTAAAGTGTTGTTACTGTTATAGCGATAGTAAGTATCTGGAATTTTAGTTTCTAAAAACTCAACCGCTTTAATAATAACTTCACGAAGGGCTTTTTCTTTAGGGGTATCAGACCATCCACTAATATTACCGCCAACAAGTGCGCCACCAAAGTTGGTTGCGGCTCCAGTAAAGTCAAAATCTTTACTGCCACCTTCAACACTTGTTGCAGCTAAAATTCGTGATGTGCGTGTGTCGATAAGGCGTAGGTCAATTGCCATATGAGAACCTGAAAAACCAGCTGATACAGAGCTAAATACATCACCCATAAAGCCGCCACTGCCAACACTTGCACCAGAGCTATCGTCATCAAATTCAGTTACGGCTGCAATAACGACTATTTCAGCACCTTCTATTTCGCCATAAGCGGCACCCGATGATGCACTAACGCGACCTGAGGCTGCTAGGTCTTGTTCTGATAAAACAGCATCAAGCGCTTGGCGCTCTAAAACAATAAAGCGATTTGTTGATACGAGTGCCGTAGTTAATTGATCAGCCATACCGTCGCCTATTTCTTTACGCCACCATTTTGAGTTGTTTGATTTGTCGGTAAAGCGTGCAACAGCAATACGAGCTTTGGGCCCATTGTATTGTTCTTGGGCGACAGTGTTTATGTCTGGTGAATTTTGACCTGACGTAACATTTGTGGAGGTGCTTTGACAAGCGCTCAGAGTGGTAGTTAATAGTGCCGTTAATAATAGTTTTTGTGGTGTTTTTAACATATGACTGTCCTTAATTAATATGCTCAAGGGAAATGCAGTGCATTTCCTTTAATATTTAAATTCATGTTAATTTAGTTAAATCAGTAGGTTAATAATAGTACTGGTGCGAAATATTTAGTCACACAGGCGAAATTTATCAGGATTGTTCGCGAAACTGTTTTGGGGACATATTATATTTTGCTTTAAAGCACCGGGCAAAGTAGCTTTGTGAATTAAAGCCAACTTGCTGTGCTACTAGGCCAATTGCAAGCTCACTATTTTTTAAAAGCTCTTGTGCAAATTCTAAACGAATATTTCGAATGTAATCGCTTGGTGTTAGGTTGTACAAGGCTTTCATTTTTAATTGTAAAGCGCGAGGGCTAAGGTAGAGCGCTGCTGCAAATTCTTCTACGCTAAATGCTTCGTCTTGGTAATGCTCTTTTACTGTCGTTTTTACACGCTCGGTAAATACATAATCTTTACTTTGCGCCATTTGTGGGTCGAGCTGGGTTGTTTGTGATAAAGCAGGTAGTTGTTGTTTTAAATGTTGATTAAGTACTTCTCTAATCGTTAATAACCCTTGAACGCGGCTGAGTAACAGCTGCGGCTCAAAAGGTTTACTCAAATAGTCATCAGCAAGTAAGTCTAGGCCCTTTAATTTACTGTGCGTATCTGCCTTTGCTGAAAGTAATAACACCGGAATATGGCTAATAGCCGTGTCGCTGCGCAGTGCTTTAATAAACTGATAGCCATCCATAACAGGCATCATTACATCACTTATTACCAAGTCAGGCATTTCGTTTTTACATAAAGCTAAACCTAGCTCTCCGTTAGTTGCACTTATACACGTGAAGCTACTAATAAATAGTGACGTTATTAAATCACGCATTTCATCGTTGTCTTCAATAATAAGAATCTTATTACTTTTTACTGCACATAAATTATTGTTTTTAGACACAGCAAGAGCTGTGAGGTTAGAGGTTTCGTCTGTTTGAGTTGTTGGGAGTGAAACAGTAAAACAACTGCCTTTGTTTAATTCACTTTTAAGTTCAATAGTTCCTCCATATTGCTCAACTAGCTGCTTCACCAGCGCTAAGCCAATACCGCTACCGCTTTGATTACTCGTATCTATACGTGTGAATCGTTGAAAAACGGTTTTAAGGTGCTCTTTATCTATACCAACACCAGTATCTGAGACTGTGATGATTAATGTTTGTTTTTGAGTTAATAGCCGAAGTAATACTTTGCCAGTGTTTGGAGTGTATTTTTGGGCGTTACTCAATAAGTTACTGATAATAGAAATTGTATGATTTAGCTCTAATTTAATGGGAATAGTTTTTTGTGTTAAATCTTCAAACTCGAACGTAATATTTTTTTGTTTAAATAAAGGAGTGAAATCTTCAATTAATTGTTCAACTACCGGCTTTATAGCATAGGGTGTGACGTGTTTCACTGCTGTGCTTGGGCGCTGGCTGAGCTGTAAAAGTTGGTTTATTTGATCCAATAGCTTATAGCTATTACGTTGAATCATCCCTAGTTTTTGTTGGGTGTCTGAATCTTTATGACTTTTTTGTAAGCTCTCAAGTGGCGCTAATATTAAGCTCAATGGTGTTTTAAGTTCATGGCTAACATTATCTAATAGTTGGGTTTTTAAGTTGCTAAGTTCTTTCTCTTTTAAGTTTGCTTGCTCTGCAACGTTAGCTCTATACCTTGCTGTTATAATTAACCACATTATAAATAATACGATAATGATGTAAGTGACATAGGCAACATTGTTCTTCCACCAAGGTGGAGTAACTTTAAGCGCAACCATTGTTTTATCATCACTCCATTGACCGTATTGATCTTTAACTTTTACAATAAAGTGATAGCTTCCAGCGGGAAGTTGAGAATAACTAACTTGCCTCTGGCTTTTGTTTGCGTATAAAAACTGCTTATCTAACCCAGCTAACTTGTAAGCATATTGGTATTGAGAAGGGGGCTCTGCACTGTTTAAAGCAGAAAATTTAAAGCCGATAACACCATCTTCTTCTTTAAAAAAGAGTCTGTCTGTATAGCTTATAAGCTTAGCCGTTTGGGTCTTGTTTTTTATATATTGCTGCGTCGCGACTGACTGGTTATAAATAAGTAAGTCTGTAATAACGGGTTCTGGGGGTTGAGTTGCTAGAGTCAGCTTTAACGGATCAAATTGATTAAAACCGTTAATACCACCAAAAAATAGCTCGCCGTCATCTGCTTGAAAAGCGGCGCCTAAAATAAAAGAATGATGCTGTATACCGTTTGCGGGTAAAAAGTGCTGCATTTGTTGGGTTTGAGGAGAGTAACGGGTTAGGCCTTGGTTGCTGCTTAGCCACAAGTAACCGCTGCTATCTTGTTTAATTGCAAAAATATTATCGTTAAGTAAGCCATCAAACTCTGTAATGTTTATTACTTTGTTTGTTTGGATATTTAATTTATTGAGCCCGCCAAAAGTACCTACCCATAAAGTGTTTTTATCTTGTAAATGTAAGGATGTAACCATGTCATGCGTTAAACTATTAGGCTTTTTAAGATCGCTTTGGTAATGAGTGAATGTTTCATCATGTAAAGAAAGTTTATTTAACCCTGCGCGGGTTCCTGCCCATATAGCGTTATTGTCGCTGTCATAAGTAATACTAAAAACAGTATTATTTGAGATACTATTTTTATCTGCGGTGTATTTAAAATTTGTAACCTGTAAAGTATCGGGATTAAATCGCGTTAAGCCTTCGTTACTGCCCAGCCATAAATTACCACTTAGATCACCTTCGATTGCATAAATACGGTTACTACTGAGTTGATGGCTTTGCATAGTAAAAGCCGAAAAGTTATCATTAATTGGGTTGTAAAGCAGTAAACCACCTCCGTATGTGCCTATCCATACGCGTTTATTGGCATCTTCATAAAGACTAAATATATTGTTATTAGTTAAGCCTATATCTTGATTTTTATCTTTTTTATAGCGTTTAAATCCTGTGTCAGTTTGTTTGTTAAGTCCGTCGCGCGTACCCACCCAAAGTAAGTTGTTACTGTCTTTGAGTATTGCTCTTACAAAGTCATTCGAGATAGAAGCTGGGTTATTGCTTTGATGTTTTTGATGACCAAACTGAGTCTGCCTTTTATCATAGCGATGTAATCCATAGCCGTCTGTACCAATCCAAATAATGCCTTGAGGGTCTTGGTAAAGTGATAATAGGTGATCGTTAGCTAAGCCATGTTTTAAATCTGGAGAGTGAGTAAGTTGACGAAACTCGCTACTTAATAAATTATCTGTAGCTTGGTAATAAAGACCATGACCATAAGTGCTTATCCATAATTTTTTTTCATCATCAAAAAGTATATCTGTGACCCAA
This sequence comes from Pseudoalteromonas sp. BSi20429, assembly GCF_000238895.1. Lineage (NCBI taxonomy): Bacteria > Pseudomonadati > Pseudomonadota > Gammaproteobacteria > Alteromonadales > Pseudoalteromonadaceae > Pseudoalteromonas > Pseudoalteromonas sp. BSi20429. The sequence goes on from NZ_BADV01000006.1 coordinate 91,174, forward strand.
ACATTTTTGAGTTGCTCAAAGTTATAAAATGCGAGTGTGTCTGAGTCAAAAACACTTAGACCAGTCTTACCTCCTATAATAAATTTGCCGTTTGGTGCTTTTTTTAATTGCCAGAGCTGTTCAGGGCTATTAGATATATGTTCGAACCGATGTGTTTGTGTATCGAACTTAATCAGCCCGATACTACTTGCTAACCAAAGGTTTTTTTGATCATCAAAAAGCACATCCTTAAAAACAACATTTAAGTGATTCGTGCCCTGATAAGAAAATAATTCGGTAGTACCTGTGTATGTATCTAAACGAGTAAGTTGCCCTTTATCGTGACCAATCCAAATGATTTGTGGCGAATTAGAAGAAATTGATGAAATACGTTCGTTTGTAATAGGGGGAGCTGAGTACTGGTTAAAAACACTAAAACTTCCTGTTTCAGTATTTAATAAGTTAAGCCCATTACTTGTTGTAGCAAACCAAATGTGGCCGTTTCCTAAATTCAGGCAGTCCGTAATCCAATTTCCCGAAATACTAGGTTGTGAAGGATTGAATTTATAGTGCTTAAATTCATACCCATCAAATCGATTTAAGCCACCTTGGGTGGCAAACCAATGAAACCCTTTTTCATCAGTGGTACTGCAGGTGATTGAATTTTGTGATAAACCTTGTTCATTTGTATATGTATCTAAGTACAATGGCAGGGCATAAGAACTAATATGAAATAATAATAAAAAGCTAATAATTTTATATCTTATGATTGTTTTTATTGCTTTCACAGACTTCCTATCTAATTGTGAGTCCCTATAATTTGGACAATCATAAACTGCTTTTTAATCAATGTTAAGATTGATTTTTTAATGCAATGCCGAGATTTTCCAATGTGGGTATCTTTTAGGCTTGTGTTAATGGACTGCGTAAGTATAATAGGCATCCACTTTGCAGGGGCGTAGTTCCAATTGGTAGAACAGCGGTCTCCAAAACCGATGGTTGGGAGTTCGAATCTCTCCGCCCCTGCCAGTTTTACTTGTGGTTTGAGTAGTCTGAGATTAAAAACCGGTTTAAATTAAGTCTGTTTTTAAGTTTAGATTTTAATGGATTAACCTTACCGTAGTGTAGGGTTGTTGTGTCTGTAGTTAAGGTAATAATATTATGAGCACGAATGTAGAAACACCATCAAGTGCGATGGAGTCAGTAAAGTGGTTAGTAGCAATCGCGCTACTTGCAGGCGCAGTTGTTGGTAATCACATGTATGCAGATCAATCTGTACTACTACGTGCTATCGGCGTTGTTGTTGCAATAGCGGCCGGATTAGCAATTGCCTCGCAAACATTTAAGGGACGTAACTTTCTTGCTTTCGCTAAAGAAGCTCGAATTGAAGTACGCAAAGTTATTTGGCCAACGCGCCAAGAAACTACCCACACGACATTAATTGTAATGGTTGCAACAGTGATTATGGCACTTATCCTTTGGGGATTAGATGGCATTTTATTCCGCGCTGTAGGCTTTTTAACTGGATTGGAGATCTGATCCCATGTCGGATGAGAACGAGAACAAAGAAATTAAGTTACGTTGGTATGTAGTACAAGCCTTTTCTGGTTACGAAAAGCGTGTAGCTCAAACGTTAACTGAACACATTAAAATCGAAGGTCTTGAATCGAGCTTTGGTGAGATACTAGTACCAACTGAAGAAGTTGTTGAGATGCGCGCTGGCCAAAAGCGTAAATCTGAGCGTAAATTCTTTCCAGGTTATGTATTAGTACAAATGGATATGAATGACGCAAGCTGGCACTTAGTGAACAGCACTGAACGTGTAATGGGCTTTATTGGTGGAACGTCTGATCGTCCTGCTCCAATAACTCCTAAAGAAGCAGAACGCATTCTTAATCGCCTTCAAGAAAATGCTGAAGCACCTAAACCTGCTACATTATTTGAACCAGGTGAAGTTGTTCGCGTTACAGACGGACCATTTGCAGATTTCAGTGGTGTAGTTGAAGAAGTTGACTACGAAAAGAGCCGCGTAAAAGTATCTGTACTTATTTTTGGTCGTTCTACGCCAGTTGAGCTTGAATTCGGTCAAGTTGAGCAAGATAAGTAATTGATTAAAAAAGCTTCGCTAATTTTTATTTAAATTTTGGCATGAAGCTTGAAAAAGGCCGCTGATTAACTTATAATCAGCGGCCTTTTTGTATTAAGGTAAAATTTATTTTTACTGTGCAAAAAGTACGAAACCAATTTTTAAACTGGGAAGCCGTTAGAGTACGCGTCCTCGCGCGCACAAGGCTGAGACCCACCAAATGAGGTATTTATAATGGCTAAAAAAGTTGAAGCTCTAATCAAGCTGCAAGTTGCCGCTGGTATGGCTAATCCTAGTCCTCCAGTAGGTCCTGCACTAGGTCAACACGGTGTAAACATCATGGAATTCTGTAAAGCGTTTAACGCACGTACAGAGTCTATCGAAAAAGGCGCTCCAGTTCCTGTAGTGATCTCTGTTTACGGTGACCGTTCATTTACGTTCGACATGAAAACGCCACCTGCTGCTTACTTACTTAAGAAAGCTGCTGGTATCAAGTCAGGCTCAGGCCGTCCTAACACTGATAAAGTAGGCACAGTAACTCGTGCTCAACTTGAAGAAATTGTTGAGACAAAACGAACTGACCTTACAGCTGCCGATATGGACGCAGCGGTTCGCACTATCGCAGGTTCTGCGCGTGCGATGGGCTTGAACGTAGAGGACTAAGAAATGGCTAAATTAACTAAACGTATGCGTACTATCCGCGAAAAAGTGGAAGTAACAAAAGATTACGAAATCAATGAAGCAGTTGCTCTTTTAAAAGAGTTAGCGACAGCTAAATTCGTAGAAAGTGTTGACGTTGCCGTTAACCTTGGTATCGATGCTCGTAAATCTGATCAAAACGTTCGTGGTGCTACTGTACTACCTAACGGTACTGGTCGTGACGTTCGTGTTGCTGTATTCACACAAGGCGCTAATGCAGAAGCTGCAAAAGAAGCCGGTGCTGAATTAGTAGGCATGGAAGATCTTGCTGAACTAGTTAAAAAAGGCGAGATGAACTTTGACGTTGTTGTTGCATCACCAGACGCTATGCGTGTTGTTGGTCAACTAGGTCAAATCTTAGGCCCACGTGGTCTAATGCCAAACCCTAAAACTGGTACTGTAACGCCTAACGTTGCAGAAGCAGTTAAAAATGCTAAAGCAGGTCAAGTACGTTACCGTAATGACAAAAATGGCATCATCCATACTACTATTGGTAAGGTTGATTTCACTGCAGAGCAATTACAACAAAACCTTGAGTCTCTAATTGTTGCGCTTAAGAAGGCTAAACCTTCTCAAGCTAAAGGTGTTTACTTGAAGAAAGTAACTATCTCTACAACAATGGGCGCAGGCGTTTCTGTTGACCAAAACACTTTAAGCACAACTGTAGCTTAATCAGTGTTTACATGGCGTGAAATTTGTACTATAATTTCGCGCCATTTTGTTGATTAATTTATTAATTGGCAAAGTAAAGAATTCGGGTTGAAGTCCATAATTTCGTTAAGCCTTCGGGGTTAACGATAAATTGGGCTTCCGTCCAAGACCGTAGGTGGCTTCGGCCTTAATATTCACCTACGTAGACGGTGTAGACCCCAGATAGATTTTTCCTAATCCTTCTGGCTCTCGCCGTAAAAAGCATCTCTACCTTGTTTGGTAGGGAAGAGTAGAACAGGGGAATCCGATAATCGGTATCCCCATTAAACCAGGAGTAACACCCATGGCTTTAAATCTTCAAGGCAAAAAAGCAATAGTTGCTGAAGTCAACGAAGCAGCCAATGGTGCTCTATCTGCAGTTGTTGCAGATTCTCGTGGTGTAACAGTTGGCGCAATCACTGCCCTTCGTAAAGAAGCTCGTGCAAATGGTGTTTGGATGAAAGTTGTCCGTAACACTTTAGCAAAACGTGCTCTTGAAGGAACAGATTTTGAGTGTCTTTCTGATTCATTTGTTGGTCCAAGCTTAATCGCTTTCTCATCAGAGCACCCAGGTGCTGCTGCGCGTATCTTTTCAGATTTCGCGAAAAAGAATGAGAAATTCGAGCTTAAAACGGCCGCTTTTGAAGGAAATGTTGTTGATGCAGCAATGCTTGCTACATTACCTACATACGACGAAGCTGTTGCACGCTTAATGAGTGCTATGAAAGAAGCGTCTGCTGGCAAATTGTGTAAAACAATTGAAGCAGTACGTGTACAGAAAGAAGAGCAAGCTGCTTAATTTTAAGCTGTTTAATCTCACTTTCGGTGTAAAATTTATTTGGACGTAATGTCCGTTAATTATTAGGAAATTTGTAATGTCTGTATCTAAAGACCAAATCCTTGACGCAATTGCTGAAATGTCAGTAATGGACGTTGTTGCTCTTATCGAAGCAATGGAAGAAAAATTCGGCGTAACTGCTGCAGCTGCAATGGTAGCTGGTCCAGCTGCTGAAGCTGCTGAAGAGAAAACAGAATTTGACGTAATCCTTACTGGCGCTGGCGCTAACAAGGTTTCTGCAATCAAAGCTGTTCGTAGCGCAACTGGCCTTGGCCTTAAAGAAGCGAAAGCTCTTGTTGAAGCTGCTCCTACACCTGTTAAAGAAGGTGTATCTAAAGAAGAAGCTGAAGCACTTGCAAAAGATCTTACTGAAGCTGGTGCTGAAGTTGAGGTTAAGTAATTTAGCTTTTGCTAAGTTCGCTGCCTGAGAAATCAGGCAAGGGCTGGTGATTATTTAATCACCGGCCTTTTTGCGCTATAGAGTGATGCACTCTTTTAGTTCAAATAAAATCTGATTTTTTCTTTACTTTCAACGCTTTATAGTTTGCTAGTGTTAAAGTGGGATCTAATTAGAACAACAGTTAAATGTTGTAAAATCTTGGCATAGCTGCCAGTTAAGTCTGTTCTTACAAGAACAGGTCGGGTCAAAGATCAGCAAGCTGAGGAACCCCATGGCTTACTCTTATTCTGAAAAGAAACGTATCCGTAAGGATTTTGGTAAACGTCCACAAGTTTTGGATATACCTTTTTTACTGTCTACACAGTTAGAATCGTTTAAAAAATTCTTAGTGCCGGACGCTGATGGCGATCATGGTTTGGAAGCTGCCTTCCGTTCTGTGTTCCCTATTAAAAGCTACTCGGGAAATTCTGAGCTTCAATACGTAAGTTACCGTATTGGTGAGCCAGTTTTCGATGTAAAAGAATGTCAAATTCGCGGTGTGACTTATTCTGCTCCACTTCGCGTGAAACTGCGTCTTGTTGTTATGGACAAAGAAGCACCAGGCACAGTTAAAGACATTAAAGAGCAAGAAGTTTACATGGGCGAAATTCCGCTCATGACAGATACCGGTACTTTTGTAATCAATGGTACAGAGCGTGTTATCGTTTCTCAGCTACACCGTAGCCCTGGTGTATTCTTTGATAACGACCGCGGTAAAACCCATTCATCGGGTAAAGTATTATATAACGCACGCGTTATACCTTACCGTGGTTCATGGTTAGACTTCGAATTTGATGCAAAAGATAACTTATATGTACGTATTGACCGTCGTCGTAAATTACCGGCGTCTATCATCCTACGTGCACTAGAGTATTCTAGCGAACAAATCCTAGATATGTTCTTCGATAACACTACGTTTGAAGTAACGAATGGTAAAGTTCTTATGGAACTTGTACCTTCGCGTTTACGTGGTGAAACTGCCGCTTTTGATATCAAGAGCGAAGACGGTGAAGTATTTGTTGAAAGCGGTCGTCGTGTTACGGCTCGCCACATCAAGAGCATCGAAAAGAAAGGCATTAAGCAATTAGAAGTACCACATGAGTACATCATTGGCCGTATTGTAGCTAAAAACTATGTTGATGAGTCAACTGGTGAAGTTATTGCAAATGCAAATGACGAGCTAACTCTAGAGCTAATGGCTGAATTGGTTAAAGCCGGTTACACTAAAATTGATACGTTATATATCAATGAAGTGGACAGCGGTGCTTACATGTCAAATACATTAAACATTGACTCTGCAAGCAGCCGTTTAGAAGCACTAGTAGAAATTTACCGCATGATGCGCCCAGGCGAGCCACCGACGAAAGACGCGGCTGAAGCCTTATTCCAGAACTTGTTCTTCTCTGAAGAACGTTATGACTTATCTACTGTAGGTCGTATGAAGTTCAATAGCCGTGTTGGTTACGATACAGACACAGGCCCTGGTACATTAAGCAAAGAAGACATCGTGTCTGTTATGAAAGTATTAATTGCTATTCGTAACGGTCAAGGCGATGTTGATGATATCGATCACTTAGGCAACCGTCGTATACGTAGTGTTGGCGAAATGGCTGAGAACCAATTCCGTGTTGGTCTAGTACGTGTTGAACGTGCTGTACGTGAGCGTTTAAGCTTAGGTGACCTTGACGCAATAATGCCACAAGATCTTATTAACGCTAAGCCTATTTCGGCAGCTGTTAAAGAGTTCTTCGGCTCGTCTCAGTTATCACAGTTTATGGACCAAAATAACCCACTATCAGAAGTTACGCATAAACGTCGTATCTCTGCATTAGGTCCGGGCGGTCTAACTCGTGAACGCGCAGGCTTTGAAGTACGTGACGTTCACGTAACTCACTATGGTCGCGTATGTCCAATCGAGACTCCTGAGGGTCCAAATATCGGTCTAATTAACTCGTTGTCTACGTACGCACGTACAAATGACTACGGTTTCTTAGAAACACCTTACCGCAAAGTGGTAGACGGTGTTGTAACTGATGAAGTTGATTATTTATCAGCCATTGAAGAAGGTCAGTTTGTTATCGCACAGGCGAACTCAAACTTAACTGAAACCAATGAGTTTGTTGATGAACTTATCCCATGTCGTCACAAAGGTGAATCTACCTTTATGGGTCGCATGGACCAGCAGTATATGGATGTATCACCACAACAGGTGATCTCTGTAGCGGCAGCACTTATCCCGTTCCTAGAACACGATGATGCTAACCGTGCATTGATGGGTTCAAACATGCAACGTCAAGCAGTACCAACATTGAAAGCGGATAAGCCGTTAGTAGGTACTGGTATTGAGTTAACACTAGCGAAAGATTCTGGTGTAACTATCGTTGCTAAACGTGGTGGTGAAGTAATGTATGCTGACGCAAGTCGCATCGTTGTAAATGTACATGAAGAAGAACGCATTCCTGGTGAAGCGGGCATCGACATCTACAACTTAACCAAATACACACGTTCAAACCAAAATACATGTATTAACCAAAAACCAACTTGTATGGTTGGCGAACCGGTTACTCGTGGTGACGTGTTAGCAGATGGTCCTTCGACTGACTTAGGTGACTTAGCCCTTGGTCAAAACCTTCGCGTGGCATTCATGCCATGGAACGGTTATAACTTCGAAGATTCAATCTTGTTATCAGAGCGCGTAGTTGAAGAAGATCGTCTAACGACTATCCATATTCAAGAACTACAGTGTGTTGCCCGTGATACTAAATTAGGTCCAGAAGAGATCACTGCAGATATCCCGAATGTGGGTGAGTCTGCGCTAGGCAAGCTTGATGAATCAGGCGTTGTATATATTGGTGCTGAAGTTAAAGGCGGCGATATCCTAGTAGGTAAAGTGACTCCTAAAGGCGAGACACAGCTTACACCTGAAGAGAAGCTACTGCGTGCTATCTTCGGCGAAAAAGCGTCTGACGTTAAAGACAGCTCTTTACGTGTACCAAATTCTGTAACTGGTACTGTAATTGACGTGCAAGTTTTCACCCGTGATGGTGTTGAAAAAGATAAACGCGCGTTAGAAGTTGAAGACATGCAGCTTCGCGAAGCGAAGAAAGACTTCAACGAAGAGTTCCGTATTTTAGAAGCAGGCGTTTTAGACCGTGCACGTAAGCTACTTATAGCTGCTGGTTTTGATGAAGATAAACTTGCATCTCTAAATGCTGAAAAAGTACTTACGCAAAGCCTTGCTGAAGAAGACAAGCAAGCTGAGCTTGAGCAACTAGCTGCACAGTACGATGAACTTAAAGCTGAATACGATAAGAAGTTTGAAAACAAACGTCGTAAAATTACCCAAGGTGATGACTTAGCACCAGGCGTACTTAAGATTGTTAAAGTATACCTAGCTGTTAAACGTCGTATCCAACCGGGTGATAAAATGGCGGGTCGTCATGGTAACAAAGGTGTTATCTCGACTATCGTACCAGTAGAAGATATGCCTTACGATGACAAAGGTCGTACGGTAGATATCGTATTGAATCCACTAGGTGTACCATCACGTATGAACATCGGTCAGATCCTTGAAACACATATGGGTCTTGCTGCACGTGGTATCGGTGAACGTATTGAAGAGATGATGAAAGAGCAACGTGAGCTTCATGAGCTACGTGACTTCATCAAGCAAGCATACGAAATTGGCGAATCTCGCCAAGTTGTAGATATTGCTAGCTTCACTGATGACGAAATTCGTCGTCTAGCTGAAAACTTAAAAGGTGGTTTACCAATAGCTACTCCTGCATTTGATGGCGCGAAAGAAAGCGAAATCAAAGATATGCTTGAGCTTGCGGGCTATCCTCGTAGTGGTCAGGTTACACTTTATGATGGCCGTACTGGCGATCAGTTTGAACGTCAAGTAACTGTTGGTTACATGTACATGCTTAAACTTAACCACTTGGTTGACGATAAGATGCACGCACGTTCTACTGGTTCTTACAGCCTTGTTACTCAGCAGCCGCTGGGTGGTAAAGCACAGTTCGGTGGCCAGCGTTTTGGTGAGATGGAAGTATGGGCACTTGAAGCTTATGGTGCTGCTTACACTCTACAAGAAATGCTAACAGTGAAATCGGATGACGTGAACGGTCGTACTAAGATGTATAAAAACATCGTTGATGGTAACCATAAAATGGAACCAGGTATGCCAGAATCGTTCAACGTATTGTTGAAAGAAATCCGCTCACTGGGTATCAACATCGAGTTGGAAGAAAATTAAGCCAATTAGATGCTGCAGTTAACGCTGCAGCATCTGTTACGGCTGAATAGAATGTAGGGACGAGATTATCCGTCCTCAAGATTAACTCCGACAGGAGAGCTAAGGTGAAAGACTTACTTAAGTTTCTGAAGCAACAAAATAAGACCGAAGAATTCGATGCAATTCGCATTGGTCTTGCTTCACCAGACATGGTTCGTTCATGGTCATACGGTGAAGTAAAGAAACCTGAGACTATTAACTACCGTACTTTCAAGCCTGAGCGCGATGGCTTATTCTGTGCCCGTATTTTCGGCCCAGTGAAAGATTATGAGTGTTTATGTGGTAAATATAAACGCCTTAAACACCGTGGTGTGATCTGTGAAAAGTGTGGCGTTGAAGTAACACTCACTAAAGTGCGACGCGATCGTATGGGTCATATCGACCTTGCGAGCCCAGTTGCACATATATGGTTTTTAAAATCATTACCGTCACGTATTGGCTTAATGCTAGATATGACGCTTCGTGATATTGAACGTGTTCTTTACTTCGAATCATTCGTAGTAACTGAACCTGGTATGACAACGCTTGAGCGTGGTCAGTTATTAGGTGAAGAAGAATACTTAGATTCACTAGAAGAGCACGGTGATGAGTTTGAAGCTAAGATGGGTGCTGAAGCAGTTTTAGACTTGCTTCGTGAACTTGATCTTGCTCAATTAATTGCTGAGATGCGTGAAGAGTTACCAACAATTAACTCTGAAACTAAGCGTAAAAAAATCACTAAACGTCTTAAGTTAATGGAATCGTTCCACCAATCAGGTAATAACCCTGAGTGGATGATCATGACAGTACTTCCAGTATTGCCACCTGATCTACGCCCATTAGTACCATTAGACGGTGGTCGTTTTGCGACATCTGATCTAAATGACCTTTACCGTCGTGTTATTAACCGTAATAACCGTCTTAAGCGTCTACTAGATTTAGCAGCACCAGACATTATTGTACGTAACGAAAAACGTATGTTACAAGAAGCGGTAGATGCGTTACTTGATAACGGTCGTCGTGGTCGTGCAATTACAGGTTCTAACAAACGTCCTCTTAAATCTCTTGCTGATATGATCAAGGGTAAGCAAGGTCGTTTCCGTCAGAACTTACTTGGTAAGCGTGTAGATTATTCAGGCCGTTCTGTAATCACAGTTGGTCCTACACTTAAGCTTCACCAATGTGGTCTTCCTAAGAAGATGGCACTAGAGCTATTCAAACCATTCATCTATGGCAAATTAGAACGTCGCGGCATGGCTACGACAATCAAAGCTGCTAAGAAGATGGTTGAACGTGAAGTTCCGGAAGTATGGGATGTACTTGACGAAGTAATTCGTGAACATCCAGTATTACTTAACCGTGCACCAACACTTCACCGTTTGGGTATCCAAGCGTTTGAGCCTGTGCTTATCGAAGGTAAAGCGATTCATTTGCATCCATTAGTATGTGCGGCTTACAACGCCGATTTCGATGGTGACCAAATGGCGGTACACGTACCGTTAACAATCGAAGCGCAGCTTGAAGCTCGTGCATTGATGATGTCAACAAACAACATTCTATCTCCTGCGAATGGTGAGCCAATCATCGTTCCTTCACAGGATGTTGTATTGGGTCTTTATTACATGACTCGTGACCGCATTAACGCTAAAGGCGAAGGCGCGATATTTAAAGATCCAAAAGAAGCAGAAAAAGCATACCGCAGTGGCAATGCAGACCTTCACGCAATTGTGAAAGTACGTATTAGCCAATCAGTTAAAAACGAAGACGGCGTAGTAGAAGATACTATTACTGTTATCGATACAACTGTTGGTCGTGCGATTCTGTCTCTAATTTTACCTAAAGGCATGCCGTTTGCGTCAATCAACCAGCCGCTAGGTAAAAAGCAGATTTCTGGCTTATTGAATGAGTGTTACCGTCGTCTAGGTCTTAAAGATACAGTTATCTTTGCTGACCAAGTTATGTACACCGGTTTCCATTATGCAATGAAGTCAGGTGTTTCTATCGGTATTGATGACTTAGTTATCCCACCGGTTAAAGCACAGATAATTGAATCAGCTGAAGCTGAAGTTACTGAAATCAACCAACAATTCCAATCAGGTCTTGTAACGGCTGGTGAAAAGTACAACAAAGTTATCGATATCTGGTCACGTGTAAACGAAAACTTATCACGTGAGATGATGTCTAACTTGTCGAAAGACACAGTTATCAATGCACAAGGTGAAGAAGTAGAGCAACCGTCATTTAACTCAGTGTTTATGATGGCCGACTCAGGTGCTCGTGGTAGTGCTGCACAGATTCGTCAGTTGGCGGGTATGCGTGGTCTAATGGCACGTCCAGATGGTTCAATCATCGAGACTCCAATCACAGCTAACTTCCGTGAAGGTCTAAACGTACTTCAGTACTTCATCTCAACGCATGGTGCGCGTAAAGGTCTTGCCGATACAGCACTTAAAACAGCAAACTCGGGTTACCTAACGCGTCGTCTAGTAGACGTTGCACAAGATTTGGTAATCAATGAAGATGACTGTGGCACAGAAGATGGCTTAACAATGAAACCGCTTATTGAAGGTGGTGATGTTGTAGAAGCACTTCGTGAACGTGTTCTAGGTCGTGTTGTTGCTGAAGATATTGTGATTCCAGGTACTAATACAGTGCTTGTTGAACGTAATATCATGCTAGACGAAAAACTGTGTGATCTTTTAGAAGAGCATTCAGTAGATGAAGTTCGTGTACGTTCTGTTATCACTTGTGATAATGACTTTGGTGTTTGTGCTAACTGTTATGGTCGTGACCTAGCACGTGGTCATATCATCAACGCTGGTGAATCAGTGGGTGTTATCGCGGCACAGTCAATTGGTGAGCCGGGTACACAGTTAACAATGCGTACCTTCCACATCGGTGGTGCGGCATCTAGAGCGTCTGCAGAAAATAATGTACAAGTTAAAACTAACGGTACATTAAAACTTCATAACTCTAAGTACGTATTAAACACAGACGGTAAGATTGTTATTACCTCTCGTTCTACGGAAATTACTATCATTGATAGTCATGGTCGTGAGAAAGAGCGTTATAAAGTACCTTACGGTGCGGTATTAACAGTGCAAGACAATGCTGAAGTTCTAGGTAACGATATCGTTGCTACTTGGGACCCGCATAGTCACCCAATCGTTCTTGAGCATAAATCAAAAGTATCGTTCAGCGATATCGATGATTCAAATACTGAAGCACAGACTGATGAGCTAACTGGTTTAACCCGTGTAGTTGTAAAAGATCTTGCTAAAGTAAATACGAAAGAACCAAAGCTTATCATCGAAAGTGAAGAGCGCGGTCTGCAAGAAACACGTCTTCCTTCATTCACGACGATTGAAGTTATTGACGGCGTTACAGCAAACCCAGGTGACGTGTTAGCACGTATTCCGCAAGAAGGTTCGAAAACTCGTGATATCACGGGTGGTCTACCACGCGTAGCCGACTTATTTGAAGCTCGTAAGCCAAAAGAACCAGCTATATTAGCTGAAGTAACTGGTACAATTAGCTTCGGTAAAGAGACTAAAGGTAAGAAGCGTTTAGTTATTACTCCAGCTGAAGGTGATCATTACGAAGAGATGATTCCTAAATGGCGTCAACTTAACGTGTTTGAAGGTGAGCAAGTGTCTAAAGGTGAAGTTATCGCCGATGGTCCTGAATCACCGCATGACATCTTACGCCTACGTGGTGTGACTCATGTTGCTAACTATATCGTTAACGAAGTGCAAGAGGTTTACCGTTTGCAAGGCGTTAAGATCAATGACAAGCACATTGAAACAATTATCCGTCAAATGTTACGTAAATGTACCATTATGCACGGCGGTGATACTGACTTCTTAGCCGGTGAACAAATCGAAGTGGCGCGCGTTAATATCGCAAACCGTGACCTTGAAAAACAAGGTAAGATACCAGCTAAGTTTGAAATCCAGTTAATGGGTATCACAAAAGCATCACTAGCAACAGAATCTTTCATCTCTGCAGCGTCTTTCCAAGAGACAACACGTGTTCTTACAGATGCGGCAGTGAATGGTAAGAGCGATGAGCTTCGCGGTCTTAAAGAAAACGTAATTGTGGGTCGTTTGATCCCAGCCGGTACCGGTTTTGCGTATCATCAAGAACGTATGGCTCGCCGTAAACAAAGCAAAGTAGTAGTAGAAGAGCAAACAGTAAGTGCAGAAGAGGCAACTCAAGCACTTACAGACGCTCTAAATGCTGATTTGTCTGGAAATCAATAAACTGTTCTTAATCAATAGATTAAGTGATCGCAAGTCAGTTATATGCTGTCTTGCGGTTAGTTTAGGTTGACAGGTTAAACTTTGCTCATTAAAATTCCGCCACCCATTTACTTGTGTGCTTAATGCAGGCTCGTAAATAAAGGGCGGATTTTTTATTTTTTTCAGTAGTAATTTTAATTTCAGGAGCTATTTAAATGGCAACTATTAACCAGCTAGTGCGTAAGCCACGCCGTAGCAAGGTTACGAAAAGTAACTCAGCTGCACTAAAAGCGTGTCCGCAAAAGCGCGGTGTATGTACTCGCGTATATACAACTACACCTAAGAAACCAAACTCGGCGTTACGTAAAGTAGCACGTGTACGTTTAACTAACGGTTTCGAAGTAACTTCATACATTGGCGGTGAAGGTCATAACCTTCAAGAGCATAGTGTAATCCTAATCCGTGGTGGTCGTGTTAAAGATTTACCAGGTGTGCGTTTTCACACTGTTCGTGGTGCACTTGACTGTGCAGGCGTTAGCGATCGTCGTCAAGCTCGTTCTAAATACGGTGCAAAACGCCCTAAAGGCTAATTGTTTTCCGTTAGTAAGGCCAAGCACTAAATATTTATAATTATTGTTTTGGGTGATTGACTCGAAAGAGCAAACCTGAATAAACCGGAGATACAAAATGCCTAGAAGACGCGTAATCGGTCAACGTAAAATTCTTCCAGATCCTAAGTTCGGATCGGAACTTCTTGCTAAATTCGTTAACATCGTGATGTTAGACGGCAAGAAATCTACTGCTGAAAAAATTGTTTATGGTGCGCTAGACGTGGCTGCTGAGAAATCAGGCAAGTCGCACCTAGAAATCTTTGAAACTGCACTTGATAACATCCGCCCACAGGTAGAAGTTAAATCTCGCCGTGTTGGTGGTTCAACTTATCAAGTACCAGTTGAAGTACGTCCAGTTCGTCGTAACGCATTAGGTATGCGTTGGTTAGTAGACGCTGCACGTAAGCGTGGCGAAAAATCTATGGGCTTACGTTTAGCTCAAGAAATCGTTGACGCTTCTGATAATAAAGGCACTGCGGTTAAGAAACGTGAAGACGTTCACCGTATGGCTGAAGCGAATAAAGCATTCGCTCATTACCGTTGGTAATCTGTCTTTAACCTTTAAGAGGATCATATGGCACGTACAACTCCACTTGAGCGCTATCGTAATATAGGTATTGTCGCTCACGTAGATGCAGGCAAAACCACCACAACAGAACGTGTTCTGTTCTACACGGGTCTTTCTCATAAGATCGGTGAAGTACATGATGGCGCTGCAACTATGGATTGGATGGAGCAGGAACAAGAGCGTGGTATCACAATCACTTCTGCTGCAACAACGTGTTTTTGGAAAGGGATGGACGCTCAATTTGACGCCCATCGTATCAATATTATTGATACTCCAGGACACGTAGATTTCACTATCGAAGTAGAGCGTTCTTTACGCGTATTAGATGGTGCGGTAGTTGTTCTTTGTGCTTCATCTGGTGTACAGCCGCAAACTGAGACAGTTTGGCGTCAAGCGAACAAATACGAAGTTCCGAGAATGATCTTCGTAAATAAAATGGATCGCACGGGCGCTGACTTCTTAGCTGTGGTTAGCCAGGTGAAATCTCGTCTTGGAGCAACGCCTGTTCCAATTCAGTTGCCTGTAGGCGCTGAGGACGACTTTAAAGGTGTTATTGACCTTATAAAAATGAAAGTGATTAACTGGAACGAAGCGGACCAGGGTATGACTTTCTCTTATGAGGCAATACCGGCAGAACTTCTGGAATTAGCTGAAGAATGGCGCTCTCACTTAGTTGAAAGCGCTGCTGAAGCAACAGAAGAACTAATGGATAAATACTTAGAAGGTGAAGAGTTAAGTGAAGCAGAAATTAAAAATGCTTTACGCCAACGAACATTAGCTAATGAGATTGTTCCAGTTACTTGTGGTAGCGCATTTAAAAACAAAGGTGTTCAAGCTGTGCTTGATTGCGTTGTTGAATATATGCCCTCACCAGAGCAAGTGAAACAAATCCAAGGTATCTTAGAAAATGGTACTGAGGAAGAACGTCCAGCTAATGATAAGGCGCCGTTTGCTGCACTCGCTTTTAAGATTGCAACAGACCCGTTTGTTGGAACCTTGACCTTTTTCCGTGTTTACTCTGGTACTGTTAAACAGGGTGACACGGTATATAATCCAGTAAAAAGTAAGCGTGAGCGACTTGGCCGTATCGTACAGATGCATTCAAACTCTCGTGAAGAGATCAAAGAAGTTTTCGCAGGCGACATCGCGGCAGCTATTGGTCTTAAAGACGTAACAACAGGTGAAACACTGTGTGATCCGAATTCTATTATTACGCTTGAGCGTATGGAATTCCCTGAACCAGTAATCTCTATTGCGGTTGAGCCTCGCACTATAGCTGACCAAGATAAGATGGGTATCGCGCTGGGTAAACTAGCTGCTGAAGACCCTTCTTTTCGAGTACAAACTGACGAAGAATCAGGCCAGGTTATAATCTCTGGCATGGGTGAACTTCACCTAGATATCATCGTCGACCGTATGAAACGTGAATTCAGTGTTGAATGTAACGTTGGTAAGCCGCAGGTCTCATACC
Organism: Pseudoalteromonas sp. BSi20429; assembly: GCF_000238895.1. NCBI lineage: Bacteria > Pseudomonadati > Pseudomonadota > Gammaproteobacteria > Alteromonadales > Pseudoalteromonadaceae > Pseudoalteromonas > Pseudoalteromonas sp. BSi20429. The sequence continues at coordinate 107,072 of NZ_BADV01000006.1, forward strand.
GAGAAGCTATTCGTTCAACTGTTAAGGTTGAAGGGAAGTTTATACGTCAGTCAGGTGGTCGTGGTCAATATGGTCACGTTTGGATTAAACTTGAACCGATGGATATTACGGATGATGAGTCACCAATTTACGAGTTCGTTAACGAAACCGTAGGCGGTTCTGTTCCTAAAGAGTTCGTCCCTGCGGTAGACAAAGGTATCCAAGAGCAAATGTCTCAAGGTGTACTGGCAGGCTACCCATTACTTGGCGTTAAAGCGACTTTATATGATGGTTCATTCCATGATGTAGATTCGAATGAAATGGCATTTAAAATAGCAGGTTCACTGGCAATGAGAGATGGGGCGCTTAAAGCTAACCCTGTACTACTAGAGCCAGTAATGAAGGTTGAAGTACTCACTCCTGATTCAAATATGGGTGATGTAGTTGGCGACTTAAACCGTCGCCGCGGCATAATCGAAGGCATGGAAGATGCATTAGGTGGACTTAAGCAAATTAATGCGCAGGTTCCTCTTTCTGAAATGTTTGGTTATGCGACTGCTTTACGATCTGCAACACAGGGCCGTGCCTCATACTCTATGGAGTTTGTGAAGTACGCTGAAGCCTCTAAAAACGTTGCAGATACAATAATTTCAGCTCGCGCTGTTATATAATTTTAGCTTGTCTGGCTCAATAGTGAGTCAGGCTTTAATTTCTTTATTAGGAATTTTTTAAG